>VGFD01000014.1 GCA_016868975.1 Armatimonadota bacterium
GGAGGTAGCCTCAACAGGGCTATCCCAAGACTCGTCAGACATGTTGCCTCTCTCTCCAGGGGCGCCGCCGGCCCATGCACCACACTCGTGGAAGTTTCTTCACACGTCGGGGCCCCGGATTCAAAGCCGTAGATGTAACCGGGATGTAAAACAGCCCGTGGCCTGTTACAAGACTGTTAGCGATTTGTAAACTTATTAAGAGATCGCAACCGGAGGATCCGTTGGAGTGTGGCCCAAGTCACTTTACGCGGCAAACCGTGGGCAGCGGCCGGTTACTTTTTTGCCTGCAAGCCGGCCCCAAACTGGCGCTCCTCGAGCAGTGCGATGTCCTTCATGGAATTCTCCAGCCAGGCCTTGATCTCGGGATTCCAGCCGGCGGTGAACTCGGTGGACATCCAACGATGGACAATTTCTCGAGCGGCCTCCGGCGTCGTCAGAAACCCGCCCAGGGTGAGCACGTTGGAATTGTTGATGGAGCGGGATTTTTCCGCGGCTTCGGCATTTTCGCAGACCGCCGCGTAAACGCCGGGAAACTTGTTGGCGATGATGGCCATGCCCATGCCGGTGCCGCAGCAAAGGATGGCGCGCTCCGCCTGCCCGTGCCCGATACGGCGGGCGGCTTCAGCGGCGGTCGCGTAATAGGGCGCCTCCCCGCCGAGATCTTGCACGTCGTGGCCAGCCGCCGTCAGGTGCGCTTTCACGGCGTCCTTCAACTCGGCTCCAAAATTGTCCGCGCCCACAGCGATTCGCATCGGTTCCTCCTGTTGCAATACTCGGCCCGCTGACCGCGACAAGGGTTCGACGCCGTGGGGGACCCTCCTACGCAGGAGGGCCCGTGACAATCACGAACCCCGGCCCGCTTCAAGTATTTTGAGCGGGGGTTTCGCCCCCGCAAGCACGGGAGGGTACGACCTTGAAGGCTCGCCGCATCATTTTCGCCGCAGCGCTGCTGCTGCTCGCCGCCTTTGCGCCGGCCTACGCCGACGACCAGACGATTTTGAAAGCCTACACCGACAGCCCGGTGGCGAAACTGTACGCCGAGGCCATGACGCTCGTCGAAAAAGGCGACTACCAGAGCGCGCGCGACGTCGCGCAGAAGATTTTCGACACCGAGCAGTGGAAGAGCGGCGACCTGGAAGCCGCCGGCGCCATCCGCTCGGTGGGCGACGAGCTCCGCGCCAAGGGGCAGGAGGCACTTGCCAAGACGCTGGTGGCGACCACCCAGAAAAAGGCGCTCCCCTCGCCCGACGTCGCGAAGGTCCTGGCCGGCGAGCGTCTCAGCCCGGCCGTGATGGCCAGGAAGGTCCCGGTCTACGTCGCCAGGACGACCACCAAGGCGCTGCCGGCCTCCTCAACGGACAAGATGCTCGGCCAGTTGCGCGTCGGCAACCAGGCGTCGATTCTGAAGATCATGGACGCTGGCGGGAAGAACACCCTTTTCATGAAGGGCCTGGACGGCGTGCTCTGGGCGCCCCTGCTCGACGAGCACCGCCAGGGAATCTACGCGGCGCTGGCCATCACACCGGCCTCGCTGTCCGCAACTGCAAATAAATTGCTCACCGAGTTTCCGAAGCTGTCGAAAAAGCGCGAGGCCATGGCGCTGCTCGGCGCCATCGGATCCGATCCCACGCTGGACGCGGCCACCCGCGGCAATATCGAACGCCTGCTGCTGCAGCAGATGACGACCGGCAAAAACACCATCCTCCACCGCCAGGCGTGTCTCAATCTCGCCCTGCTGTCGTCGGTGGATCCGACCACGGTGGACAAGGTCATCGCCTTCTACCAGAGCGGCAACCTCTGGGAAACCTTCCCGGTGCAGCAGTTCTTCGAGTACCACAAGGATCGCATCAAGGCGATGGCCAACTACTCGACCATCAAGACGCGGGTGGCCGCGGTGAACTCGCTGTACACGGCCAATATCATGAAATCCCTGTAATCCAGGGGACTACTCGTAAGCGTACAGCATGTGGTGCACGACCGGCGGCGCCTCTCCCAGGTGGAAGGCGCGCGCCGCGGCCTGCGCCTCCAGGTCGTCGTGGGTCATGCGCTCGTGCTGGCGCAGGTGCTCGGCCCACGACTCGGTCACGAACGACTCCACGTAGCGCTCCGGCTCCGCGGCGTCGTTCCACAATCCCCAGCGGATGGCGCCGTCGCGCCGGCGGATGATGTGCATCTGGTGCATCACCGTCTTGAATTCCTCGGCGCGCGCCGGGTCGATGCGATACTCCACCGTGATCAATATCGGACCACGATCCAGATCCGGCTCGACGGCCAGCGTCGGCGCCGGCCATCGCCGCGAGGGGGCCGCGTTGAAGCCCTCGCCGCTGGGCACCCGGAATCGGCCCAGCAGCGGAATTCCCGCCAGCAAAAGCATCGCCGCTGAAACCAGCGAGGCCGTATACCCGTACTCGCTGGCCACGAATCCCCAGAGCACGCTGCCGAAGGCAAACGACGCGAAAAACGACAACAGGTAAATCGCCAGGCCGCGGGCGCGCACCCAGGGCGCAATGGCGTTTTGCGCCGCCACGTTCATGTTGGAGAGCAGCGAGAGCCACGCCGCGCCGCCCAGGAACATGACGCCGCAGGCGGCCGGATAGGTGCGCAGGTAGGCAAGTACCAGCAGTGTCACCGCGTACAACACGGTGGCGGCGCGAAACATCGTCTCGGTGGACATCAGTTTCCGCAGGCGGGGCATCAGAAGGCCGGCCGAGACGGCGCCCACGCCAAAGCATCCCAGTAAAACTCCGTAACCGCCGGGGCCCGCGTTCAGCTCGCGACGGGCCAAGAGCGGGAGCAGCGCCCACAGACATGAGCCCCCGAGCGTGAAGCCGAGCGTGCGGTAGATGACCCGGCGCAGGCTCGGCGCGTACCGCACGTAGCGCAGGCCAGCGCGCATCGCGCCCAAGAAGCGCTCCGCCGGCAGCGCGGTTTCGCGATCCGGCCGCTTCCAGCGATACAGCACCCAGAGGACGGCCAGGAACGACACCGCATTGAGAAAGAACGTGGCTTCCGGCCCGCCGGCCGCGACCACAAAGCCGCCGATCGCCGGGCCCACCGCGCGCGCCAGGTTGAATCCCACGGCATTCGCGGCAACCGCGTCAGGCAACAGGTCGCGCCCCACCATCTCGGGAACCGCCGCCTGCCAGGCCGGACTGGTGAGCGCGGTCCCCAGCCCCATGGAAAACGTGAGGAGCACGAGGCTCCAGGGCTGGATGGCGTCCTCGTAGGTGAGCACCCCAAGGACCGCCGAAACCACCAGCATCCAGGCCTGCGCGCCCAGCAGCAGTTTGCGGCGGTCCACCAGATCGGCGAGGGCGCCGGCCGGCAGCGCCAGCAAGAACAACGGGAGACTGGTCGCCGCCTGCACCAGTGAAACTACCAGCGGCGACGCGGACAGCGAGGTCATCAGCCAGGTCGCGCCCACCTCCTGCATCCACGAGCCGATGTTGGACGCCAGGGCGGCAATCCACAACGCGCGGAAGAGGGGTACGCCCAACAGGTTGGCGGTCACGTCGGTCCTCTTACGGTTGGCCTCGAGCGCGTCCTGCACTCACGCGTCCCCCCGATGGAGGCCTCGCCACGATGAGCGTGGTACATGGCAACTTTCTGGAGGCGAATCCATGATCGACGTGTTGCAAGAGCGCTTCGAGCGCATCGCCCCACCGGTGGAGTTTTGCTCGCTGCGCTACGTGGACGAGCGCTCGGAAACCATCCGCGTTCGGCAGGGCGTGCTCGAGCCGGTCACTACAAGCGGTGACGCCGGCGCGATGATCACGGTAATGCACCGCGGCGGCGCCGGCTACGCGGCCACCAGCAATCTCAGCGAGGATGGCCTGCGCGACGCCGTCGAGCGCGCGAGGGAATGGGCGCGCCGCACCCGCGGAAAAGTCGTCGACATCCACAATCTGACCATGCCGGCTTCTCAGGGCACCTACGCCTCGCCCGTGGAGATTGCGTGGGAATCGGTCGGACTGCCAGAAAAAGTGGACATGCTGCGCCGCGAGTGCGAGCGCCTCAAGACCGACGCGCGCATCGTGGATTGGGAAGCGGTCTTCTGGTACACGCAAACCGAGCAGGTGCTCTTGACGAGCGGCGGCGGCCGCGTCCACCAGCACTTCCGCTACTTCGTCCCCTACCTGAGCGCGACCGCCAACGAGGGCTCGGAAACCCAGTCACGCAGCCTGAAAGGGCGCGGCGGCGCCATGCAAGGCGGCTTCGAGATCGCCAGGCGGGTGGGATTTTTTGAGGCGGCTCCGGTCCTGGCGGAAGAGGCCCTGGCGCTGCTCCAGGCGCCGGATTGCCCGAGCGGCGTCATGGACGTGCTGCTCGATCCGGATCAGATGATTCTGCAAATCCACGAATCCATCGGTCACCCGCTCGAGCTGGACCGCATCCTGGGAGACGAGCGAAATTACGCCGGCACTTCCTTCGTGACCATGGACATGTTCGGCTCGTACCGCTACGGCAGCGAATTACTGAACGTGACCTACGACCCCGGCAATCCCGCGCAGTACGCGAGTTACGGCTTTGACGACGACGGCCTGCCAGCCCGCAGGGAGTTCATCATCCGTGACGGGATCCTCGAGCGTCCGCTGGGCGGCGCCGCGTCCCAGGCGCGGTCCTCCCTGCCCGGCGTGGCCAATGCGCGGGCCTGCTCGTGGAACCGTCCGCCCATCGATCGCATGGCCAACTTGAACCTGGAGCCGGGGATTTCCACCCTGGACGAGATGATCGCGGCCACCGAGCGCGGCGTGTACATGAAAACGAACAATTCGTGGTCGATCGACGACTCGCGGAACAAATTCCAGTTCGGCTGCGAGTGGGGGCGGATGATCGAAAACGGCCGCCTTGCCCACGTGGTGAAGAGCCCCAACTACCGAGGCATCTCGGCGAGCTTCTGGCGCAACCTGAAAATGGTCGGCCGCCCGGAAACCGTGGAATACCTGGGAACGCCCTACTGCGGAAAGGGCGAGCCCAACCAGGCGGTGCGCGTGGGCCACGCATCGCCCTCCTGCCTGTTCCACGAGGTGGACATTTTTGGAGGCGTGTAGTGCATACCTATTTCTACGAGCTGGCCGATTTTCTGAACGCGCGCCTGCGCGGCGACGAAGTGTTCACCTGCCGCTTCTCCGGCGAGGACTCGGATTTCGTGCGCTTCAACGGGAACGCGGTGCGCCACGCCATCCACGTCACCCAGTCGTCGCTGCGGATGGAATTGATCGAGGGTCGCCGCCACGCGCGGGCCGACGTGACACTGAGCGGCGATCAGGACATGGACCACGCGCGTCTGGTCGGCGTGATGGAGCAACTGCGCGAGCAGGTGGCGCACGTGCCGGAGGATCCGTTCCTCCTGTACAATAGCGAAGTGCGCTCGACCGAGCGTCACGCGCCCAACCGCCTTCCCCCGCCAGCCCACGCCGTGGAGGAAATCATCGCGCAGGGCGCCGGGACCGACCTGGTCGGAATCCTTGCCTGCGGGGGAATTTTCAAAGGCTTCGCCAACTCGCTCGGCCAGCGGAACTGGATGTCCTCGTACAGCCACAATTTCGACTGGAGCCTGTACCACGTCCGCGACAAGGCGGTGAAGTCGGATTATGCGGGCTTCACCTGGGACAGCGTGCAATTTAATCGCAAGATGACCGCCGCGAAGCACCAGTTGAAAATCCTGGCGCGCACGCCGCGGACGCTGACTCCGGGCCGCTACCGCGTGTACCTGTCGCCGGTGGCCTTGAGCAGCTTCCTGGAAATGCTGGCCTGGGGCGGATTCGGCATGAAGGATCACCGAACTCGGCAAACCCCGCTCATCCGCATGGTGGAGGAAGATGCGCGGCTGCACCCTTCGATTACGGTCCTGGAAAATACCCGCGAGGGCGTGGCCGCGGATTTTCAGGACGAGGGCTTTATCAAGCCGGACATCGTGCCCATCATTGAAAAAGGCGCGTTTCGCGGCTGCCTCACCTCGCCACGCTCGGCGCAGGAATATGGCGTGCCCACCAACGGCGCGTCGGAAAGCGAGCAGCCGGAATCGGTGGACATGAGCGGGGGCAGCCTGGAGCAGGACGACGTCCTGAAGGCCCTTGGCACCGGCCTGTACGTCAACAATTTATGGTACTTGAATTTCTCGGACCGACCGGCCTGCCGCATCACCGGCATGACACGCTTCGCCACCTTCTGGGTGGAAGGCGGAGAGATTGTCGCGCCCATCAACGTGATGCGCTTCGACGAGACGGTCTACCGGGTGCTGGGTGACAACCTGGTGGCGCTGACCGCCGAGCGCGATTTATTGCTCGACTCGTACACCTACACAAATCGATCCACTTCCAGCGGGCGCCTGCCCGGCGCGCTGGTCGAGGATTTCGCTTTCACACTCTAACATCCGTAACGCCCGCGCCTCACTTCAGCTGTTCCAGGCTGGCGATGGTTACCGCCGGACCGCCCGGCTGGTAAGGCAGCTCACCAAACTGAACGCCGTTCGAGCCAAGAATGATCAGGGTAGGAAATCCGTCGATGCCGTACTCGCGCGCGAGCGCCTCGTTCTGCTTTTTGATCGCCTCGGGCTGGGGAATTCCGCGCGGGAAATCCAGTTTCACAAGGATGAGGTTCTTGGCGGCATACGCCTTGAATTCCGGCGTGGCGAATACCTCGGCGTCGAGCTTCTTGCACCAACCGCACCAGTTGGAGCCGGTGAAATCGAGAAGCATGCGCTTGTTCTGCCGCGCGGCCTGCGCCTTCGCGGCGGCGAAATCCTCCAGCCATACGGCTTCCCCGGCGGCTTCGCTCTGGCCCACGTTCGAACCGACGGGAGCAGACTTGCGGGCTCCGAGCGCAAACACCGCACGGTCCGCCGCGATGCCGTACTCGAGCGCGGGGTCCAGACGGGCGAGGTCTTTCCAGGCCAGGTAAGGGACGTTATCGATCACCATCAGCGTGGGTGTCTTCACGGTTTTTCCTTCCCATGTCACCGCGCCCGATTCCACGCTGACCTCTTTCCCGAGCGCCTGTGCGATGGCGAGCACTGGAAAGACCATGCTGCGGCCATTCTTCAAGAATACGGCCTGCGGGATCACGTTCCCGTTGACGCTTACCGCGCCACCCTTTTCCCATGCGTCGGCGGCAACCACCGACGCAGCCATCAACAGCAGGGTAAAGAGAAAGAAAATGCGCACGTTTCAAGGCTCCCCAAATGACTCAATTCAAAGCGGAGCTTTCTCCGCGGTGTGGTCGTTCTCTTCCTGGCCGCAGCCCGGCGAAGGAGCCACCCCGCGAGGCTGCGAAAGGCGCGCGCGATGAAGATCGTCGCCTGGGCCCTCGGCGTGCTGCTCGTCGTCGGCGCGGCGCTTTTTTTCTGGCGCTCGTCCCAGGCCCTGGACGTGCGCGTCGCGCGGGTCGAGCGGGGCGACGTCCGCATCGGGTTCGACGAGGACGGCGTCGTGCGCTCCGACGTGGAGGCCGTGGTGGCCCCGAGAGTGGCCGCGCGGGTACTGTCCATCGAAGTGAAGGACGGCGATCGCGTGCGCCGCGGGCAGGTGCTGGCCCGCCTCGACAGCAGCGAGGTGGACGCCGCCATCCAGGCCGCGGACGCCGACACCGCGCGAGCCCGCGCCGCGCTCAGCGAATCCTCCCAGGTAACCATCCACGAGCTGGACACCGCGCGCGCCGACCGCGACGCCGCGGCGGCCGCGGTGGCCTCGGCGAAGGCACGCCGCGATCAGGTGGTCCGCGGGCCGCGCCGGGAGGAGCGGGAGCGCGCCGTCGCCCAGCGCCACGCGGCCGAGGCCGCCGCCTGGGAGGCGCGCCGCGCCGCCGACCGTTACCAGAAACTGTACGACCAGGGCTACACCCCGCTGCGCCAGGTGGACGCCGCGCAAGCCGCCCAGCGCCAGGCCGAAGCGCGCCTGCGCGAAGCGGACGCGACCGTTCGTCTCTTGCAGGCCGGCTCCACCGCCGAGGACATCCGCGCCGCGGACGCCGCCGTGCGACAGGCCGAGGCCGCGCTCCAGGCCGCCGAGGCGCGCGTGCGTCGGGTGGCCGCCAACGAGCAGGTCGCGGCCGGCCGCGCCACGGTGACCGCGTCCGAGGCGAAAGCACGCCAGCTTCGCACCCAGCTCGCCGATCTCGTGCTGACGGCGCCGCGTGACGGGGTGGCCTCCGTCCAGGACTTCGCGGTCGGGGACGTCGTGCCGGCCGGCCGCGCCCTGGTGCGCGTGGTGGAGCCCGGCAAGACCTACGTGGAGGCCATGATCGACGAGATGGACATGGCGGACATCCGCGAGGGCCTGCCCGTCCTGGTCACTTCGGACGCGTGGCCGGACAAGACGTTCAACGGGCGCCTGCTCCAACTGCAAGGGGAGGCCGTGCTGAAACGCCGCGCCGTCGGTGAGACTGGCCGCGAGGACGACCGCGCGTTCAAGGGCCGCGTGGTGGTCGACGATCCGGAAAAGAAATTGCGCCCCGGCATGAGCGTGTACGTCCAGGTGATCACCGGCGACGTGAAAAACGTGCTGACCGTGCCACGCGAGGCGCTCGCGCCGCGGGGCACCGAGTGGTTCGTCTGGCGGGTCGAGGGCAAGCGGGCCGAGCGGCGCAAGGTGGAAACCGGCGCGCGCGACGTGCGCCGCGTGGAAATCAAGTCCGGCGTGGCCGAGGGCGACCCGGTGATTATCTCCGGGCACGACGTGCTGCAAGAGGGCGCAGCCGTTCGTGTCGTGCAGTAACTTTGACGGTGATCCGCCTGGAAGACGTGACCAAGACCCACGGTGAAGATGCGGACGTCGTTCACGCGGTGCGCGGCGTCTCTTTTTCGCTGGAGCGCGGCGAGTTCGTGGCGCTGGTCGGGCCCTCCGGCTGCGGAAAATCCACCCTGCTCAACCTCATCGGATGCCTGGATCGCCCCACCAGCGGCACGGTGCGGCTCCAGGACCGCAACGTCGAGACCCTGAGCGACGACGAGCTGGCCACCATTCGCAATCGCCGCATCGGCTTCGTGTTCCAGTTCCACAACCTGCTGCCGCGGCTCGACGCCCAGGCCAACGTCGAGCTGCCCATGTTGTACGCCGGCGTGGATCGGGCCGCACGGCGCGAGCGGGCCCGCGCGCAGCTCGACCGCATGGGGCTGGCGGATCGCGTGGGGCACCTTCCCTCGCAGCTGTCCGGCGGAGAGCGCCAGCGGGTGGCCATCGCGCGCGCCCTGGTGATGGAGCCTTCCCTGGTGCTGGCCGACGAGCCCACCGGAAATCTCGATACGAAGCGGGGTTGGGAGATTCTGGAGATCCTGCGGGGCCTTGCGGCGACCGGCACCACCGTGCTGATGGTGACGCACGACACCGAGATGGCGGCCTCCGCGTCGCGCATCCTCACCATGCGGGACGGCGTGCTGGTATGAATCCGCGCGACGCCTTCGCGAGCGCGCTCGACATGCTGCGCGCCAACCGCATGCGCTCGTTCCTCACCGTGCTGGGCGTGGTGATCGGCGTTGCCATCGTCATCCTGCTCACCTCGATGGGCGAGAGCGCGCGCACCTACGTGGCCAACCTCGTCCAATCCGTCGGCTTCGGGGCGAACGTGCTGGTGATCCACCCGGGCAAGATGGATCCGCCCATCGAGGCCTCGCGGCTCACCTACCAGGACGCGCTGGAGGTGCGGCGGCGCGTCCCCGGCGTGGTCGACGTCATGCCCGTCATGCTGGGCACGGTGAAGGCGCGCTACGGGCAGAAATCGCGCATGACCAACGTGTGGGGAGTCACCCCGAATTATCCCGGCCTCATCGGATATCGAACGCGCCAGGGCGCCTTCTTCGACGAGGCGGACAACCACCGTCGCAAAAAAGTCTGCGTGCTGGGCGAGAAGGTGGCCACCGCGCTCTTCGGGCGGCTCTCTCCGGTGGGCGAGCGGATCCGCCTGGGCAGCAAGAAGTTCCTGATTGTGGGCGTGATGGAGCAGAAGGGCGAGATGGTCGGCTTTGACATTGACGACGTGATCTTCTTGCCGGTGACCACCGCCTCGGATCTCCTCGACACCACGCGGCTCCTGGAAATCGTGGCGTGGACCAGCGATCCGGATGCCGTGGGACAGGTGAAGCAGGGCATCCGCGACGTGCTGCTATCCCGCCATAAGCGCGAGGACGATTTCCACTTCCACACCCAGGGGGAGGTCATGTCGGTCCTGGGGAAGGTTACCAGCGCCCTCACGACCTTCGTGGCGGCGATCGCGGCGATTTCGCTGGTGGTCGGCAGCATCGGCATCATGAACATCATGCTGGTGTCGGTCGCCGAGCGCACTCGGGAAATCGGGATTCGCAAAGCCATCGGCGCGCGGCGCAAGGATATTTTCGTGCAATTTCTGACCGAAGCGCTGCTGATCAGCTTCCTGGGAGGACTCATGGGAATTGCCTTCGGCGCGGGATTGAGCGTGGCCGTCCTGTCGCTGATCAACCTGCCGGTGCGGGTGACCGGGTGGGCCGTGGTGGCCGCCGTCATCGCCTCCGGGATTGTGGGGATCGTGTCCGGCGTCTACCCGGCGATGCGCGCCGCCTCGCTGGATCCGGTGCACGCGCTGCGCTATGAGTGAAATGCTCACCGAAGCGGTGCGGGCCTACTGGGCGGAGCGGATGGGCGTGCCGGTATCGCCCGGCACGCTGGTCACCGCTCACCGGGAATCATTGCTCAATTTCGCCGGAGTATTTTTGCTGCGGTTGGATGACGCGCTCGTGGTGAGCGTGCCCGGGCCAATGCTGACGCCCGTATCGCAGGCCTGCGAGGGGCGCGCGCGCGACGAGGTGTATGAGGCGCACTTCTGGCACCTGCTGTTCGGAGCGGCCGTGGAGGAAATGGTCGGACCCACCTGGCTGGGCTACGTGCGGGCCAAAGACTTCGTGCCGGTTTCCTCCGACGGCGTCCGCCGCCTCAACGAGATGGACGTCGGCTCCCTGTGGACGCTGGCCGACGCGTGCGACGCCACCGACTGGCAGCAGAGCGGCATCATGTTCGACGGCACCGTGGGCTTTGGATTCTTTGACGGCGACACGCTCATTGCCGCCAGCATGGTCACGCGCCGAGGAAACGACATGGGCGAAGTGGGCGCCATCACCCATCCCGCGTGGCGTGGTCGAGGAATCGGACGCTCGGTGGTTTCCGCCGCCAGCGCGCACGGCCTGGAGAAATATTCGATCTTGCAGTATCGAGGCCTCGAGGAGAATCCCGCGTCCGTGAAACTCGCAATCCCCCTCGGCTATCGCCGCGTGGCCGGCAGCCTCGTGGTGCGGTTCGCACATCCCGCGCTGGCATGAGAGCGCGCGCCCTCTTTCTGATATTGTGCATGCTGGCCTGCACGGCTTGCCAGAAGCCGGACGCCACCCCCTCGCCGAAGGCGAGCGAAGAGCCCACGCCGGTGGTGATCATGGCGTCTCCCACGAAGCAGGCAAGACCGCTCCCGCAGTTCAATCGCGAGATAGTGGCCGCGGTCTTGAAGGGCTCGATCTACGTCTCCGAGGTGGTCGCGCTGCGCGCGCTCTCGGCGCAGGTCCTGGATCTATTCGCGCGCGAGCGCTGGGACGACCTGGAGACGATGGCCGAGGAATTCCGCGCCAAACGCTCGACCTATGCCTCTCCAATGCTGAAAATCAGCCGCTTCTACGAGTCGTTCCGAGTGGCGCCTGGCGACGAGAACCGCTTCCTGTACCGAATTGGCGCGTGGCGCGCGGCAAAGCCAGACTCCGCCACGGCATTGATGGCGGAGGCCAACGCGCAGCTCGGACTGGCCAGCGCGGGCAACAAGGCCGCGTTGAAGGGGGCGCGGGCCAGCGCCGAGGCCGCCTTGAAGAAAAACCCGGCGGAAATTGAGGCCATCATGGCCCTGATGGACGCGGCCGCGCTGGAAGGCGGCAACGCAAAGGCCATGGAAGCGCTCTATAAGCGCGGCCTGGCCATCGATCCCGCTTACGTCCCGCTGCACGTGAAAATGGCGCTCTCGCTGTTTCCCGCCGAGAGCGGCAAGATGGACGCCTGGGCGGCGTTCGCGACCCGGACCGCGGATCGCACGAAAGAATTCTACGGCGACGAGCTGTACGCGATCTTGATTTCCACCAGCGGTGGGCACGACCCGAAAGCGGTTTTCTCCAGCACGCTGATTTCCTGGCCGCGGGCGAAAAACGGCTTTACCCAGCTCACCGCCCGCTACCCCAATTCGCTGAACGTGCTGAGCGCGTTCTGCTTCGCGGCGTGCCTCGCACAGGACGCTCCGGCCGCGCAGGCGCTGTTCGACCGCATCGGCGACATGTGGCTCCCGGAAATCTGGGGGACGCGCGCGAATTTTGCGAAGCTGCGCGCCTGGGCCTACGGTGAGGGCGCGGCGGTGCGGCCCACCGCGGATCCCCAGCTCAAGGGATATCGCGCGGCGTTCACCGTGTCTGGAGGGAGCGAGGCGCAGATGCCGCGCAACGCGACCTTCCAGGCCACTGAGATGCGGCTGCAATTGCGCGATTTGTGGGAGCGCGAGCGCTATGCGGAGCTGGAAGGCGTGGCGGACGCGCTGCGCAACGAAATCCAGCCGCTGGCCTCCATCGTGCGCCTGGAGACGTTCTACGCGGGGATGCGCCGCGAGGGCCAGGGATTTTCCACCGTCGACGATTTTCGCGCGTTTGTGGCCGGGCAGGACGCCTGGAAGAAGGCGATCCCCACGTCGACGACGGCGCGGCTGGTGACCGCCGAGGGCTGGATGCAGCACGCCTGGGACGCGCGGGGAAACGCCACCGGCGAGCAGGTCACCGAGGAGGCGCTGAAGGCGTTCAACGAGCGCATGGCGGGCGCGAAGCCGCTGCTCGAGGACGCGGAAAAGCAGGTCGAGGAAGCCGGCGTCAAGGATCCACATCTGTACTCGGCGATGATCGCGCACGCGACCGCCACCGCGGGCTCTATCGAGACGGTGAACGCGCTCTTCGAAAAAGGGATGGAATTAAACCTGCAATACAGCCCGCTTTATCTCGAAAAAGCCGCATGGCTGCTTCCGCGCTGGCATGGCAAGGAAGGCGACGTCGAGAAATTCGCCGGCGAGTCGGTGGAGAAGACAAAGGCCGACACCGGGATTGGAATGTACGCCATCGTGACCCGCGCGGCATACACTTACCTGGGGAACGCGACGTTTACCGAAACGAAGCTGTCCTGGCCGGATACGAAAAAAGGCTTCGAGGACCTGGAGCGCCTGTCCCCCGAATCGCTCCGCCTCAACCTCTTCGCCCGCATCGCCTGCGCGGCCGGCGACCGAGAAACCGCCCGCGGCCTGCTCCAGCACATCGACACCGACTGGGAGCCGTCGGTCTGGGGCACCCGTCTGGATCTGGAAAACTGGAAAAAATGGGTAGACAAGGGCGGCGACCCGCCAAAGCCGGCGTTTTAGGCTTCGACGGCGGGTTGGCTCTGCTCGGGCAGGCGAGAAAAGAGGTCTTCGAGTGGAATTTCCAGCCCGGAAAGCGCCGGGTCACTGAGCACGGCGGGAGGGGAAACGACTCTGAGCACACTGCTCGGTCCGTATACGGTAACCTTTCGCGCCAGCGGATCAACGACCCAGACCACCATGACGCCCGCTTGCAGGTAGACGGAAACTTTGTCCTGCACTTCCCCGTAACGGTCGTCTGGTGAGAGAATCTCGACAGCCAGGGCAGGTGGCACGTGAATGGCACCCGCTGGTAAGGAGGGAAGGGTATCCGCCGGGAACCACGCGAGGTCCGGCAGTACGACCTGAGTCTCACCGTCGATGCGTAGAATACACCGCTGCTCGCTAAGGACGAACCCGCCCGCTAAATCGCTCCAATTTGCCAGCCGTCGGCCGAGTTGAACTTGCATGTAGCTGTGCGGCGCGCTGGGCATGGCTTTCTGCCTCGCGAATCCATGAATCAACTCAAGATAGGGTTTCTGCTCGGGCAGTTGCAGAAACTCCTCCACAGTGACCCTTTGCTGAACGATCATGCTGGTTCTATTCGACATTCCTTCCCTGTTCCTTCAGCCCGGCTCCCGACTCAAGCACTCGGGCAATCCCTGCAAACTCCCCCTTCGAACAGATGACACTGGCGCCGGCGGCGGCAAGCGCCTCATTGCGCACTTCTCGGGCCGATACCCCAACCCTCCACATGGAGCGGTTTCACTTCGGTTCATGGCTCCTGAGGTGGTGAAACACAACGATGGTGTTCGGGGGAATTGATGACGTGATCTTGATCTCCTGACCGGTGTCGGTGTTCACTGCGAATCGTGGCTCCCAGTGTTTGAGCAACGCCTCCGGATCGGGGGTATCCGGCGAGCGGAATTCCTGGAGGTTGCTCGCGATGAGCAGAATTTCCCGGTCGGCGGGTGGCTGGCGGATCAGTGCAATGGCGGTGGCGTAGCGATTTGCGTCGGGCGTCCGCACTCGCCGATCCCGCGTGAGGTATTCCCACACCGACACGGGGCTTGCGTCGTGGATTTCCACCTCATAACCGAAGCGGCCCTCGGATTCGGAAAGGAATTTTGCCACTCGGAGCACGGCCTCTCCCTGGCGGATATTGTTCTCCCCCACGTATGCCTCGCGCGGGAGGGAAACGCCGCGGGACCTCCCCCACAGTGAAAGCGCGATGCACGCGACCAGAAATCCGATGAGCGCGTTGGCCGCGCGTCGGCCGGCCAGGTTGTCCGTCAGCAGGCACATCCCGTTGACCATCAATATCGCGAACGCGGGCGCCGCGTGCAGCACGTAGCGCGGCAGGTACCACATCAGCAGCGCGTGCCCGACGGTCAGCGCGGCCGCCAGCACCAAGAGGCCGCCGCGGCGCGCGCTCCAGTCCATTTGCTGACAGCGGGGCGCGAGCACGCCCAGCGCGCCCAGCAGCG
The DNA here is from genome assembly GCA_016868975.1 of Armatimonadota bacterium. GTDB lineage: Bacteria > Vulcanimicrobiota > Xenobia > RGZZ01 > RGZZ01 > VGFD01. The sequence continues at coordinate 14,853 of VGFD01000014.1, forward strand.
AGAGAAATACCAGCACGCCCGCGATTTCCGGGAAACTCGCGGAAGCGGCCTCCAGGTTGCTCGCCACCCGCGTCCCCAGCGGCGGAATGCTGGTATTGGGAATCACCAACGGCACCCGTCGGCCGCTGCCCTGTTCCTCCACAAAACAGACGACGTCCGCGCTTGCTGGAGCGAGCAACGAAGTCGCAAGCGCTCCCAATTCCGTTTCGCGCAAAAACGACGGCAAGAAATCCGCCGTCCGCGGCGCCTCAGGCGTCGGCCAGGCATAGGGCATCGCGGCGTGAATCGCCGTGCGATACATTGCGGCAAGCTGCGACGGCGGCGTGTAGCGGACCGGAAACAGGGGGACTACGGCCGCGTACACCGCCAGCGGCAGAACCAGCACTCCCAGCCGCGCGAGAATTTCGCGCCGCGACATTCCCCACGTGCAGCCCAGCAACACGACCGCCAGCGGCAGCGACAACAGCCCACCCTGTCCCTGCACCGCCGCGCAGCAGGCAAAAGCGACACCGGCGATCAGGTAGGTGATTGGCGTCCGCAGACTCGCGGCCCAGGCGGCCGCCGCCAGGGCCATTGCACAGGTGAAGAAAAACAGCCCGTAGCTGGAGGTCATCACCGAAAACGTCACCAGCACCGGCGCCGCCAGCGGCAGCAGCGCCGCCAGCCCGGCGCGCGCTCGCCCGAGCAAGGGAAGCCCGGCCAGAAACGTCATGGCCGGCACGCCGGCCAGCGCGACCTGCGACACGGCCTGAGCCGCGTGATGATAGTGTCCGGTGAGGGCCGACATCCCCGCGCTCAGCCACGCGTAGGGAAGCATCCGGTCCGGATTGTACAGATCCCAGCGCCCCAGCGCGCTGGCCACCACGTTCGTGAGGTAGGTGCAATGGTCCACGCCAACGCTCGCGCGCAGCGGATTGACGGCCTGCCGGTACGCCTCTAGCAATCCGTATGCCGCCAGGGTCCCGAGCAGGCAGATCAACAGGTCGAGCTTGCCCGGGCACTTGACGACACCTTGCGCGGATGTCCCCCGCGAAACGCAGGCCATTACCAGCAGGCCGATCAGAAAGAGGAGCAGCGGGGCATACATCTCTTTGAAAAATTCAGGCGCTGCGCCGCAACGCCTCCCGGCTGCTCAAACCAGGGCCTTGCCGGTCCGAGACAGAATCGGGGGACGTGATGACGCGTACGATTTCTGGCGCAACGCTCTTCCTGGATGCGCCGCCTGAGGCCGGGCCAGAGGCCCCCGTGAGGGTCGCGCTCTGAAGCCAGTCGTGCCCACTCCGGCCGCGCTGGAGTTTCTGCGCCGTCACACGCCGCTCTCGCACCTTGACGAGCACGCCGCCGACCGCGTGGTGGCCGAAATGGACTGGATCGTGCTCGAGCCTGGCGACACCCTCATGCGCCAGGGCGACGTCGGAGACGCACTCTTCATCCTCATCTACGGCCGCCTTGAGGTGACAGTGCGCGACGGAGAGGGCCACGATCTGCCGCTGGCGATCATCCGACCCGGCGAGCCCATCGGCGAGATGGCGGTGCTCAGCGACGAGCCCCGCTCCGCCACCATCCGCGCCCTGCGGCGCGCCGTGCTTGCCCGCTTCACCAGGGGGCACTTCCTGAAGCTGGTTGCCGCGCATCCGGACGTGCTGCTGGCCTTCACCAGCTTCCTGGGCGGGCGGAGGTGCCGGACGAGATTGACTTTCTCCCCTGGCTGGAGCGCGTCGAATCCGAGCATCGGGTGGACGCGGAGTTGCCTGCAGAGCGCCGACACCCTCATCTTTCTCGCCAGCGGGGACGAGTCACCGCCCGCCGCGCTCGAGGCCGTGCTGGCGACGGTGCCGCCCCTCCTGGAGCGCCGGCTGGTGTTGCTGCACGCCCCGGAGACGCGCATGCCGAGCGGCACAGCGGCCTGGCTGGAGGCGCTGCCGGTGTCCGCCCATCACCACGTGCGACACGGCAACGCCCCCGACGTCGAGCGGCTCGCGCGCTTCCTGAGCGGCCGCGCGGTGGGGCTCGCGCTGGCCGGCGGATCGGCCCGCGGCCTCGCGCACATCGGCTATCGCGACGCGAGGCGCCGACTGGAGGAGGGCGGTTTTTCCTACGAGTAGCTCCCCATGATGTGCTCGGCCAGCATCTGGCGGCCGTCGGGCGTGAACACAATGGCTTCGACGACTTCCCGGGGCGCGAGGGGGTTGCCGTCCCGATCCCGCCCCGCGAATTGCACGATGGCTTCTTTCAGGGTATGCTGGGCGGTGCTCATGCTCATGCAGTCGAACACGTTCTTTGATTTTGCAGGGTTCTCCTTCGAAGCGGCCCTGCAGTCGCACACTTCGGCCCCGGAAGGGTCCGCCGTTGAATTGCGCCACTCCGTTGAAGCCTCGCGATCCGCGGTGGCGCACACCCTGGGCCTGCCCGCGCGGCAGGTGGTGCTCACCATGGGCACCACCCACGGCTTCAAGCAGCTGCTCCTGAGCGCGGACCTGTTTCCCGAGCAGGCCCGGGTGGTCTGCTCGGACCTGCTCTACCCTGCATGTTCACGGCCCTGACCGCCCGCTGCCGAGGGTGCGTGGTGGTCAGCGTGTCGCACCTCGACGACGGCTCGGCGGTCGCGCGCCAGCTCGCGGACAGCGTCGACGAGCACACCGCGGCGGTGGTGGCCGACGTGGTCGACAACCGGCGCGGCATCCACCTCGACCTGGAGCTGCTGGCGAAGCTGGTGCGCGCGCGCAATCCGCGCTGCCGCCTGGTGATGGACGGATCCCAGGCGTACGGCCAGCTTCCCGAGCTTCCCGCCTGCTACGACTTCCTGCTTGCCGACCTGAAAAAGTGGTGCGGGCTGGCGTCCTGGGGGGCGCTGGCTTCCTGGCCTTCACCCAGGCGTCGTGTGCCGCCCAGGTCGAGGCCACGGTGGATTCCCGCTTTGCCCTGCACCCGGAGTGCGCGAGCGCGGTGACCGAGGCGGGCGGGCCCGACGTCCGCCTCTGGGCGCTCGGGGCGGACTGCGTGGAGGCCACCTTCGCCGACCTGACCGAGCGCAACCATCGGCGCGCCGACGATTTCCGGGTCGCCCTGGGAAGTTCCCTGCCGGACGGGCTCCGCGCCTGGCCGGAGCGCTCCAGCGGGTGGACCACCGGCATCGTTTCCCTGGTGGGACGCCACGAGGCGCTCGACAGCCTGCACCGGCGGCTTCGAGAGCGCGGCATCCGCTGCAGCCTGATCCCGGGCGGCGGGCTCCCACAGCCGCGCGCGCTGGCCGCCGACGAGTCGTGCCTGCGGTTCTCGTTCCACGACGGCAAGACTGGCTCGGCCGACGTGGATCGGCTGGTCCGCACCCTGCGGGAGCTGCTGTGACCATCCACGCGCTGTTCGAGCGCCAGGCGGCGGCAACGCCGCAGGCAGCGGCGGTGGGTGCCTGGTGCTACCGCGAGCTGCACGAGCGGGCACGCGGTGTGGCCGCCGGGCTGGTGGCGCGCGGCGTGGGTCGCGGGGAACGGGTCGGCATCGCCACCAGCCGGGGACCGTGGATGGTGGCCGCGGTCTTCGGCGTGCTGATGGCGGGCGGCGCCTACGTTCCCCTCGACCCCGAGCTTCCCGAGGCGCGGCTGCGGGGCATGGTGGAAGACGCCGACCTGAGCGCCATCCTTGCCGACTCCGACCGCCTCGCATTCGCCACCGCGCCGGTCCTGGCGGTCGAAGCCCTGGTCGGCCGGCCGGTGGACCTGCCGGTCGTGACGGATGACCAGGTCGCCTACGCCATGTTCACCTCCGGGTCCAGCGGCCGGCCCAAGTGCGCGCAGATCCATCACGGGGGGATCGTTCATCTGGTCGCTTGCATGCGCACGCGTCCGGGCTTGAGCGGCGGCGACACCGTGGCCGGAGAAGTCGACCAGGACGCTGCCCGGCCGCCGCGCCGCGAGCCCGCCCAGGTGGCGCAGACCGCGCACCTTCCCGGCGAAGGCTTCTTCCAGGCCGTCCACGGTTTCCCGCAGCAGCGTGCGGTCGCGCATGATCGCCGCCAGGTGGAAGTAGCCGCTGAAGGGGACCTCCCAGGCGCGCTCCCACTTTTCCACCGCGCGGGTCAGCGCGTCCCCGTCGGAGGCGTCGACCGCCTCGTAGGCGACCTGGGCGCCCAGGTCCGCGAGCACCGCCTTTTGATCCGCCGAGAGCCGCTCGACCGCGGTTCGGCCCACCAGGAGCATATCGCCGCAGTTGCTGGTGCTGTCCGCCGCCAGCGAAGCCGCCCTCGAGCGCGCACGAGTGCGCCTGTCGGCGCGCCTCGCGGCATCCCCGGAGATCTCCCTGGCGGACCTCGCCTGGACCCTGCAGACCGGGCGGAAGGCCCTTCCGCACCGGCTCGCGGTGGTGGCGGCGAGCCCGCAGGAGGCGCGCAGCGCCCTGGAGAGTTCCCGGCTGGAAGGGATAGCGCCCGCCGAGGGGCGTCCGGTGGCCTTCCTTTTCGCGGGACAGGGCCACCAGCACGTCGGCATGGGCCGTACCCTGTACAAAGCCGACCCGATCTTCCGCGGCGCGTTCGACCGATGCGCCGCGCTGCTGCTCGGGCTGCTCGGCCGGGACGTGCGCGAGTTTCTTTACCCCACGGCCGACGGCGTCGAGGAAGCCGCCCGCTTGATGGAGGACCAGCAGTTCGGCGGCGCCGCGCTGTTCGCGGTGGAGTGGGCGCTGGCCCGGACCTGGCTGGCCCGCGGCGTTACGCCGGCCGCCGTGCTGGGACACAGCACCGGAGAGTACGTGGCCTCCTGCGTGGCCGGCGTGATGGATCTGGAGGACTGCCTGCGGCTGTTCGTGGCGCGAGCCCGGCTCCTGGCGACCTGCGAGGGCGCCATGCTGCACGTGCCCCTGTCGGAGGACGAAGTGGCGGCCCTGCTGCCGCGGGAGTGCCACGTAGCGCTGGTCAACGGTCCGGCCTCGACGGTCGTCTCCGGCGCGCGGGACGCGCTGAAAACCCTGGAAGCGCGCCTGGACCCGGGTCTCGAGGCGCGCTGGCTGCGGATCGCGTGCCCGGCCCACTCGCCGCTGCTCGCGCCCCTCGAGGCCCCGCTGCGAGCGGAAGCGGCGCGCCCGCGCTATCACCCGCCAGAGATGCCCTTCCTGTCTTGCGTGACCGCGGACTGGGTGAGCGACGGGACGGTCGGCGCGGACCACTGGGTGCGTCACGCACTGTCCACGAACCGTTTCGCGGCGGCCTCCGCACGGCTCGCGGAGCTGGCCCCGGTGGCACTGGAAATCGGGCCCCACGCGTCGTGCGGATCGATGCTGCGCGCCAACGCGCCGGAGGTTCCGGTAGTCTCCAGCCTGCCGCCCGAGAGCGATGACCCGGTCCGCCTTCTCCTGCGCGGCCTGGGGGCGCTCTGGACGGCAGGCGCCACGCTGAACTGGGAGGCGCTCCACCCGCATCCCCGGGTCCGCGTCCCGCTGCCCACCTGTCCGTTCGAGCCGGCCCGCCACTGGATCGACGCGCCCTCGAACGGGGCGCCTTCCATGGCCGGCTTCACCGTGCACGAGGAGAAGCCGGAGCCTGCGCCGGCACGACGCCCCCGATTGTCGACGGGGGGATCGTACGTGGCCCCTCGCAACCCGGGCGAGCAGGCCCTCGCCGAGTTGTGCGCGCGCATCCTGGGCGTGGATCGGGTCGGCATCGACGACGAATTCCCCACCCTGGGCGCGGATTCGATGATGCTCACCCTGGTGGATCGCGCCCGCCGCGAGCTCGGCCTGCGCCTGCCCGGGCGAGCGGCCTTCGCGGGCCTGACGGTGCGGCGTCTGTCGGCTTTCTTGGACGGAGGTCGGGGCGACGACGACGCGATCCTGGTGCCGCTGCAGTCCGCCGGGACCCTCTCACCGCTCTATCTGGTGTACCCGGCGACCGGCGTGGTCTTCCCCTACTTCGGACTGGCCCGCGCCCTGGGGACCGCGCGGCCGGTCTACGGGCTGCAGGCGCGCGGCCTGGACGGCGGCCCTGCGGACCGCACAGTGGAAGAGATGGCCGCCACCTGCGTGGAGGCCATCGTGCGCCATCAACCGGAAGGGCCCTACTATCTAGGAGCGTTTTCCTTTGGCTGCCTGGTCGTCTACGAAACCGCCGTCCGCCTGGAGGCGCGCGGCGCGCGGGTGGCGATGCTGGCGCTCATCGACGAGCCGGCGCCGCTGCCCGGCTATCGCCTGAGCGGATGGCTCCTGATCAAGCTGCTGTCCCAGATGTCGGCCAGCCTGCTGGCCCACCTGCGAGATTACCTGATGGCACGCGGGCGCCCCTGGCATCCCTCGCTCGGTCCCATGCTGCGCCTGCTGCTGGGCCACCTGAGGGAGAACTTTCGCTACGCGCCGGGCGCCACGCTGCGCGGCGAGGCGGTCCTGCTCACGTCCGACAATCTGGCCCGGCCGGCCGATCCCGACCTGGGCTGGTGGAGGGCGGGGGCACCGTGCGGCACGTGGGGGGCAGCCACCTGGCCATGCTGCGCCCGCCGCGACTGGCGGATCTGGCGCGGCAGCTAGGGGAAGCGCTCGAGGGGAGGTAGATGGCGATGCAGGCCAACGTGGACTGGAGGCTGCCTCCTCGGCGGCGGCTGGTCGAATGGGTGATCGGCCCCGGCTCGACGCGCTGGGAGCGCGGCGTCGCGGCAGCCTTCGGACTGCTGGCGGTGGGGCTGCTGCAATTCTTCGCCCCACCCGAATGGAATTTGCTCCAGCGGGTCGTCGCGGGGCTCCTGATGGCTGACCTGACCTGGGGATGGGTGGCCAATGCCACCTCCTCGGCCAAGCGCTGGTGGCATCAAGAGGGCCGCGGCGGTTCCCCGCGAAGGTCGTGCGCCGGGGAGCCCGAAGCAGCCGTGCAGGAGACAAGAAATGCAAGATCTGAGCCTTCAAGAACGCTACTCCCCCGGCGGAGTGTGCTTTGGCTGCGGTCCCGCCAATCCGCGCGGGCTGCGCATCCGCTCCTTCCCGGAAGGGGACGCGGAAGGGGACGCGGACGGGGACGGCCTCGTCTGCCACTTCCAGCCCGAGCCCTGGCAAGAGGCCTTCGAGGGCTACGTGAACGGCGGCATCATCAGCGCCATCTTCGACTGCCACAGCAACTGGACGGCGGGCTGGGCGCTCTTTGACCACAACGCCGGCCACTTTCCGGATGTGGTCACGGCGGAGATGTCGGTGCGCATGCTGGCCCCGACGCCCGCCCGGGAGGGACCGCTGGTGCTGCGGGCGCACGCGGTTGAAGTGAAGGGGCGCCGCGCTTCGGTCGAGTCCACGCTGCAATGCGCGGGCAAGGTCTGCGCGACGTTTCAGGGCGTGTTCGTGCAGGTCAGGGAAGGGCACCCGGCGTGGGGCCGCTGGCATTCAGCGTAACAGCATCGTTAACATTCCGTTAATTGCCCCGGCCCGAGGACGCCTCTACAATTACTGCCGTGCACGCTCTTGCAACATTCTATCGGGAAAACATCGCGAGCCCCACGCCCGACTTCATTGCCCGCGCGCAGGTCGGCGACGCCGTCAAGATCGTCGCGGCCGGAGCGGGATCGGCGGCTTGCTTTGTCGCCTCCACGCCAGACTCGTTCACGCCGGGGGGGCTCCTGCCCGCAGACAAGCTGCAGCACTGGAGCGCGAATTTCCTCATCACCGTGGTGGGCAGCGCTGTCGTGGGAATGCCTCCCTGGCTGGCCGCCACGACCAGTTTCACGCTGGGCACGGTGGGCAAGGAACTGGTCTGGGACAGGATGCTGGGCCGCGGCACGCCCGACGTGAAAGACGTCCTCGCGAACGCATCGGGCGCGCTGGCCGGCTACTCCGTCGCCAAGATGCTCGAGCGCGCCCGAGGGTAGCCGGCCGTTAACCAAATTTCAATGGACGGGCCGCCCCCTGCGCCCTATGATGCAGTCGAAACGATACAGGAGCGAGGAGGCATGTGCCCTCTTCACTCCCGGAAAAACACTCCGAGGAGACAAAGGGAAAAATGTTGACCACGGTTCGCCTGCTCCAGGACACGCCCGCGCCGGCGCCGCCTCCGCCCCCCCCGACTCCGCAGGACGTGGAGTTCTCCTACAACTCCCAGGACACGGTCGTGATGCCGTCCCAGTCGACGTTGGTGTCCGGTGTTCTCGCAGGCCCCAGCACCGACAAGACGGAGCTCAACGGTGGGCTGACCGCCGCCGAAGACGGCCGCTTCGTCTACCCGGATCACGACAGCCGCAGCGTGGCCGCCATCTCGTTCGCCGCGGTGGCGAAGACCATCCAGCAGCTCGAGCTGGCGCTCGGCCAGAAGATCGAGTGGCCTTTCCCGGCCGCGAAACTGGGCATCAACGCCGACGCCGGCGAGGACTTCAACGCGTACTACTCGCGCGACGAAGGCGCCGTGTCGTTCTTCCACGCGCAGGATCCCATCACCGGCGCCATGGTGTTCTCCGGCGGTTCCGGTGAGGTCGCTTCCCACGAAGCCGGCCACGCGATCCTCGACGGGCTGCGCCCCGGCTACTTCTCGTCCTGGGCCACCGACGTGGGTGCGTTCCACGAGTCGTTCGGGGACATGGTCGGCATGATCATGGCCCTCCAGGACGAGCGCGTGCTCGCCCGCACGGCCGTCCAGACCGGCGGCAACCTGCGCAAGCCCAACGTGGCGGCGGATCTGGGCGAGAGCCTGGGCCGCGGCATCAACGACATGGTCGGCGAGAACGTCCTTGGCGGCGACTACGTCCGCACCGCGATCAACAGCTTCAAGTGGCAGGATCCCGCCACCCTGCCCTGGCGCGGCACGCCGGATCAACTGGGCGCCGAGGTCCACGACTTCTCCCGCCTGTGGACCGGCGCGTTCTACGACGTGCTGTGCGCCATCAACAACGAGGCGATCGCTGCCGGCGCGTCGCCGAAGGAAGCGCTGCGCGCCGCGGGCCAGGAGGGACTCAAGCTGCTCGCCAATCTCATGAAGAACGCGCCCCAGGGCGAGTTCACCTATCGTGAGATGGCGGAGGCGTTTGTCGCAAGTGATCGCGAGCACAACAACGGCGCCCGCGCCGACCTGATCGAGAAGGTCATGAAGGATCGCGAGATCATCCCCACGCCGGCCGAGCCGACGCCGCCTCCCACCGAGCCGACGCCGCCCACGCCCGAGCCCCCACCGGAAGAGGCGAAGTCGATCTTCACCTCGACGACCGACGGCCGCAAGCCGCTGGCCGACGTGGTACGCACGGTCACCGTGAAATTGTCCGGCCCCGAGTTCGGGATGTTCAACGGCGCGAAAGTGCAGACGCTGGTCGACAAGGACGGCGGCCTCTCGAAGGACGCCGAGGTCGGCATCCGCACCCGCAAAAACGTGGCCCGCCTCATCAAGGAAGGCCGCATCCGTTACAACGACCCCGGCTACACGATGAAGCCCGAGGATTATTTCGACGCCAACGGCCGCCCCTACACGGGCGTGGTCCGCTGGGTCAACGGCGAAATGACCATCGAGCGCGTCAAGATCGCGACTTAGTCGCGAGCGAGGTCAAATCAACGAAAGGGCGCCGTTGGCGCCCTTTCGTTCGCCACAAAGTGGGCCCCACATGGTTCGCCGCGACGTGGGAGCGAACAGGCAGATTGGAAACTACGATTTCAAGCCGATTGCGCAGTGTTCGCCGCGATCTGGGAGCGAACACATCACACCATCGGCTGTTCGTTATCATCTGGGAGCGAACGCGTGAAGCCTCCGCGGGTTCGCCGCGAAATGGGCGCGGACACAGCAGCCGCTTCCGCGGCATCAGCACGCGCAAACACGCTCTTCAAAAACGGTCCACGAAATCCGGCCGTTGCAGCTCGCCAGAGGGAATTGACACCCGAACCAACTGAATCTGCTGCGTGCGGAGCGCATCCTCCGCCTGGCGACCGATGTGGGAATAGTTGTCCACTTCAACGTCCAACCAGAGCTGACCGCGCGACACGCCGACCAGAAAATCCACCGTTCGAAAATAGCCCGGGCCAGTGACGACGCCAAGCTGCGGGTAGGCGATCAACCAGTCGTTCTCCACTTTGAGCACGACGGCATAATACCGGCCGCCAAAGCGATCTACCAGCGGACGTCGGAAGCCGATACGCCAGGGATGGAGGTCCTCAAGATCCCCGCCTCACACCAGGAGGTGGAGGGTGAACACCTGCTCATCTCCATTTTGATGCGTCGATATTCGCTTCAGCGCCCTCCAGAATTCCGGCGGTCGGGTCTGAGCATTCAGTGCGGAAAGCAGCTCATTGCCCAGCGGTGTGTAGCTGGACTCGCGATACGCGACGCGCAGCGTGGGCAGCGGCTCGGGCGGCTGGCCGCCATGGCGGAACGCTCGGCGCAGTCGAGCACGGTGTTTTCGCAGGATCCGCCGTCCGCCGCGCCGACGACGGAAATAGACGCCATCCACCAGCTGCTCGTCGGTCACTTCGAGCGTTCGAGCGATCTTCTGGATGGTGCGGAGCGATGGGCGGGTCTTTCCCTTCTCAATCTCACAGAGATGGGAACGGGAAATCCCGCTGCGTCTTGCCAGCTTTGTTTGTGAAAGACCTCGCTCCTCGCGAAAGCGGCGCACGCGAGCAGGGAGGGAGGTTACTACTTCAGTCATGGCGCGGAGTGTACCCTGAGCATGTTGACGAAATGTTAATGGAATCTCGCGTACAATCTAGATATTAAAGGAAGAACGCCGCGACGCTCCGAGAAGCACTACTGCATCGCTATTGAAAATGCGCCCGAAAAGATCTGGTGGCACGGGCGCTGGATCACTTTTCTCATTACCCTTGGAAGGGCGAGGGAAGCGCGCGCCGCGTGGGACCACGCTCTCGACGTCCTCGAGTCAGTTTACGATCCA
>VGFD01000015.1 GCA_016868975.1 Armatimonadota bacterium
CCATCGCGCGGGTGCGCGGCGATCTTCACCTGCGTCCCCGGGACGACGGATTCCCACCGGAGTCGGCCGAGCACACGGGAGACGCCACCCACTGGGAGCAGCCTGCCCTGCTGGAGCGGCTGCGGACCCTGCCCGAGCGGGCTGCCTTCGTGGCAAAGTTCATGGCTGCGTCGGAGGACCTGTCAAAGGCCCCGGCCCTCGAGGCGTTGCGGGGCAGCATGACGCTGGGCGGAGTGGAGGCCGAGGACGCGCTCGTGGCGCGCACCGTAACCGAAAGCAGCAAGGCCGGTGATGGCCAGGCCGACGCCGATGCCGGCCGGCAGCATGGTGGCTGCGAGGGACTTCAGGACGGGCCCGTGCTGGTCGTCGTAGTAGAGGGCCCGGGAGACCTCGCGGACGGCGCTGGGCAGGTGCAGCAGGGCGGAGCCGGTGACGCCGGCGGCCTCGAGGGCGGCGCACGGGGCGGCGGCGAGGACGCCCTTGGCGAACTGGCCGAGGGTGATGTCGTCCACCGGCGCGGCCGGAGCGGCGCTTGCGGCCGGGGCGGGCTGCTGGGCGGTGTAGAGCGGGCGGTGCATGGTGAGAGGGGAGATCATGGGGTAGCTCCTTCTGTGTGAGTTTGATCGGGCCGCGGGGGCCTCGTGGCGGTAGGGTATGGGGCCGTCGCAACCCGCGCGTCGATGCGTCGTCGCGGGAGCGTCAACCGGGGGAGCGCCGCGTGAACATTCGTCGAAATCCACGCGACGCAGGCCTGGGGCGTCACCAGTGTGCTTCTCTGCTCGCGGATCGCCACGCACGCTCGACGAGCCAGAAGAGTCGTTCCGCTTGCGCCGGCAGGATTAGCGCCTTCTCCAGGACAATCGAAGGCGACCATGGAGCGCCGAGAATCTCCCCGCGTATCCCTTGCCGGACGCCCGCCCATCCGTGCCGCGGTGTCCATCGACGGCGTGATGGTGCCCACCGCCGTGAGCCCCTACGACCTGTCCCGCAGCGGCATGCGCGGGCGGTTTGACAGCGAGCTTCCGGAAGGCGCGAACTTCCCGCTGCAGCTCGAGCTGGCCGGCGCGGTGCGCTTCACCGCGCGGGTCGCGTGGCAGCGGCGGCTTCCGCGCAACGCCGCGCTGGCCGGGATCAACTTCGTGCGGCCCTCCAAGGCGGCCGCCGCGGCCGTCGACAGATACCTGGAGTCCGTGCAGCAAGAGTCCCGCCGGGCGGACCAGCGCGTGGACGACGTGCTGCCCCTGGAGATTATCCGCGAGCGATCCGACGAGAGCTTTACCAGCATCGCCACCAACCTGAGCCGCTCGGGACTGCAGGTGATCAACGACTTCGAGCTTCCCCTTGACGAGCCGCTCACGATTCTGCTGCCGCTGGCCTGGGCGCCGCCGCTCGAGCTGGCGGTGCAGGTGCGCTGGCAGAAGAAGACGGTGTTCGGGGGATACGACGCGGGCCTGCATTTCGTCGCTCCGCCGGCCGCCGTGCACAAAGCGCTGGACGCCTATTTGAAGCCGATTTCCGAGATTCCGTAAATCCCTTTTGGCACGTTGGGCCGCGGCTGCATGGGGGATGAGGTCAGAATTTCCAGCTCGGTGCCGGGCGGCTCCAGCGCCAGACAATATTCGAGGATTTCCTCCGCCGTCTCGGCCACCGCGTCGCAGGCCACTTCGAAGCGGCGCCCGCCGGGCCACGTCCCGCGCAGCCGCGCCTGGAAGTGGAACGCCCCGGCCGAGCGCGCGTCGCGCAGCGCCCGCACGACGAACAACGCGGTCGGCTCGCTCTTGTGGATGTCCAGGGCGCGGGCCGCCTCCGTTGCGGCGCCGTCGCGGTCGTGCAGCGCGAAGAGCGCCCTGGCGAGTTGGCCGTGCAGGCGCGCGCGATCCTCTTGCAGCTCGGCGCTCGGTGGGAGGGCCAGCGCCTCCTCAATCGTCTGTCGGGCGACTTCCTCGGCGTCCTCGTGACGGCCCAGGTCGTTGAGCGCGGCGGCCTTGAACGAGCGCGCGCGGATGCGCAGCGCGTCGTCGGTAACCAGATCCAGGACGTGGCTGGCTTCCTCGAAATTCCGCGCGCGCGCGTAGGCCAGCGCGCGGTTGAAGTGGACGGCGCTCTTGTCGGCCTTCGGCGCCACGAGGGCGCGTCCGTAGGCAGCGTGCGCCTCGGGGTAGCGGTCGCGCTGCACGTACAGGTTGGCCAGCGACTGCCAGAGCAGCCACACGTCGGGCGCAGCGCGGACGCCCTCCTCAAGGGCGGCGATGGCGTCGTCCCAGCGCCCCAGCGCCGCCAGCGATTCCGCCTGGATGTCGAAGGACGACGAGTGCCGCATCTGCTTGAGCTCTCCGGCGATCTGGAGGGCTCGGTCGGGCTGTCCGCGGTCGAGAGCGGCATACGCCTCGTGCATCAATTGTTGCGCCTGGCTGTCCATGGGGCGGAGCATTCGAGCAGCGTTCGGGCGGACCTCTCTAAGCGCGGACGTCGATGCGCGATCCGTAGCCGGGGATCACGGGTGGTGGCGGTGGCGGAGGAGGTGGAGGGGCTTCCACTTCCCGCGACGGCCGTCGCTTCGGTGGCGTGACCGGCCCGGCCACGCTCGGCGCGCAAGCGGCTCAAGATGTTTGCATGTCAGTCTCAACCGCCGCGGGGCGGAATTGGTTCCCCGCGCTGCTTCATCATGTCGAAAATCACCAGGTACGCGGCGCGCTTGTCGCACATTCCCCCGCCGGCGCCGCTCAGGCGGCAGGAAAGCTCTTCCAGGGCGAGCTTGCCCACGAAGTACGACTTCACGTCGCCGAAGTCGGCGGGCTCGATGTCTCCCAGCAACTCGGTTACCTCGTCCCGGTAGCGGTTGTCGTGGCTGCTGCAGGTGCTGGCGATGCGGGGCACCGCGGGATATTTCTTGTGCAGCGCCGTCACCCAGGGGAGCGACTCGAAGCCGCGCCAACCGACCTTGTCGAGCTCCCATCGGGAAATGGCCTGACCGATGGCGCGGTCGCTGACCGGGCTCCAGGCGTCGGCGCGCTCGGGCCCGCGGGAATTCGGGGACGTGCGGTCGGGCTGGATCATCACGGATGCGCGCCATCCGTCGTCAAGCGCAGAAGTGCGAACATATGTTCTCCAAACATGCAAACATGCGTTCGCATCATGGAATTGGCTCGCCGGGCACGTCGCTGAGCACTTCCGGCGAGGCCACCACCAGCGTGTTGCCGTCCATCAAGCGGCCCTGCAGGTTGGTGAGCCGCAGGACCAGGATGAGCAGGCGCTGGGCCGGCACGTCCTTGAGCGACAGGGTAACCACCCCGACCACCGTCTTGTCGGTCACGAGATTGTAACCCAATTTCTTGGTGATGAGCTTGAGGACGAAGCCGACGTCGGCATTCGCCACGTCGATGGACATTTTCGGTCCCTTGCCGGCGGCGTGGCAGGGGGCCAGCAGCATCAAGACAAGTATTCCTGCGAATACGGCGCGCATACGCCCAGTATAGCACAAGGAGTCCATGGATCTTTTCCGCATCACCCATCGGCTGACCCGCGACCTCAAGCCCCTCCGCTTCGGCTCACCGGTCAGCCATGTCTACAATCCCCTGGAGTATGCCCGCGACTGCTACGACGAGTACCTCCGCAAGTACGGCCAGGGCACCCGCGAGACGGTGCTCATCGGAATGAATCCGGGGCCGTGGGGTATGGCGCAGACCGGGGTTCCCTTCGGCGAGGTGAAGATGGTGCGCGACTGGCTGGGGATCTGCCGGCCGGTCGCCCGCCCCGGGAACGAGCACCCGAAGCGACCGGTGGAGGGTTTCGACTGCCGGCGCAGCGAGGTGAGCGGCGCCCGCATCTGGGGATGGGCGCGCGAGCGGTTCGGGACGGCGGAGCGGTTCTTCCAGCGATTCTACGTGACCAACTACTGCCCGCTGCTTTTTCTGGAGGAAGGCGGAAAGAACCGCACGCCCGACCAGTTGCCGGCCGCCGAGCGCGCGCCCTTGCTGGATGCGTGTGATCGCGCGCTGCGGGCCACGATCGAAGTGCTGCGGCCGAAGCACGTGGTGGGCGTGGGCAAGTTCGCGGAGTCGCGCCTGTACGCGGCCCTCGACGGGCTGGACGTGCACATCACGTCGGTGACCCATCCCAGTCCCGCGAACCCGCAGGCGAATCGGGGCTGGGGCCCGCTGATGGATGAGAAGATGCTCAGTTTGGAGAGGAACGGGGGGCCTCGCGTCTAAGACCGCAACCCCGTGCTTCCCGCTTCCCGCTGGCTGCTGCTGGCTTTTATCCTCGTCTTCCTGCCCAGGCCCGCGCTTTCCGACGAGAACGCCGCCTATCCCGAGTCGCTGCGGCTCCCGGTCGACCTTCGTTTTCTAAAGGATCCGCGCGCCTTTCAGCGCGGCTTCCTGCGCGTGGGCCGGGCGGGCCACTTCGTGTGGGCCGACGGCACCCGCGCGCGGTTCTGGGGGGTGAACATCGCCAACAAGAATCTCTGGATCGGGCACGAGGAAATCGACCGCGTGGTGACCACGCTGTCGCGCTCGGGTGTCAACCTGGTTCGCTTCGAGGCCATCGATTCGCGCGGCGGGATACTCGAAATCGGGGGCCAGCCGGGATCCCGCCAGCTCGATCCGGTCAAGCTCGAGGCGCTTCACTACTGGATCTACCGCTTGCGCCAGCAGGGAATTTCGTATTATTTGAACTTGATCGATTTTCGGGATTTCACCGAGGCCGATCAAGTGCCCAACGGGCCGGCGCTGGGCCGTGCCGCCAAGCCGTATGCGGTATTCGATCCCTACCTGATCACGCTGCAAAAGGAATATGCAACGCAGTTGCTGGGCACCGCGAATCCCTACACCGGGCTGGCGCCGGTCGACGACCCCGCGCTGGTGATGCTGGAAATCTGCAACGAGCACGGTTTTTTTCTGAATTCCGAGCGGCTTGAGCGCCTGGTGGACCCGTATCGGGGTACCCTCGAGAAAATGTGGGGACAGTGGCTGATCCGCCGCTACGGCTCGCGCGACGCCGTGGCCCGCGCCTGGGGCCGCTGGAAGGATCTTGCGGTGCTGGAATCGGTGGAGGATCCGCGCGACGGCACGGTGCGCCTGCCGCTGCTCAAGCCGCCTTCGGACGCGGCGGCCAGCGCCGACGACGTCCGCTTCGCGCCGGCCCGCATGCGCGACGGCATCGAATTTCTCTACCAGGTGCAACGGGCGTATTTCAAGACCATGCGCGATCACGCCCGCGGGATTGGCCTGAAAGTGCCGGTCACCGCGGTGGTGAGCAACGACATCGCGGCGGATCTGGCCTCGGTGGCGGCCGAGTGCGATTTTCTCTCGGAAAACCATTATGCGGACCATCCGCGGTTTTCCGCCAAGGACTGGGAAGGCCGCTACCACTATTACAACCGCAATCAATTGCGCGACACCACGGCGGGCGCGTTCGCGCCGCTGACCGCCGCGCTGCGCTGGGACAACAAGCCGGTCGTGGTGCGCGAGTGGGGCACGGTGTGGCCCAACCGCTATCGCGCGGTCAGCGTGCCGGAGGCGGTGGGCTACGCGCGCTTGCAGGACTACGACGCGATGATCCTGTTCGGCTACAAGACCGGAGAAAATGCGGATCGGCTGGTGGAATTCGGCTATCAAGCGGATCCGCCGGTCTGGGGATTGTACGCGCTGGGCGCGCTGGCGTTCTTGCGGGGCGACGTGCAGCCGTCGGACGTGGCGGCGCTGCTGGTGTACACGCCGTCCGCGCTGTTCAAGGGCGCGGGCGGGCCGAGCGATTTATTGCGGCTGGCATGGTGCGTGCGGCTGGGGACGACGTTCTCGCTGTCGGCCATCGTGCCGCGCGGCGGGCGGGTTGCGGCGACGACGGTTCCGCCGCTGCCCGGGCGGCAGCCCATCGTGATTCCCATGGACCAGCCGCCCACCTCGGAGGTCGTGCTGTCGCGCGTGAGGGTGGCCGGCGACCGGCGGCCCACGCTGCAGAACGGCACCTACACCAGCACGACCGGCCAGTTGATCCGCGACTCCTCGGCGGGACGGATGCTCATTGACGCGCCGCGCCTGGCTGCGGTGGCCGGGGAATTGCAGCTTGAGCCGGCCGTGTCCGCGGGAGCGCTGTCAGTGGCCAGCGCCAGCGAGATCGGCACGGTGATGGCCATTTCGCTGGACGGGCTGCCGCTGGCGCAGTCCAAGCGTTACGTGGTGAAAATGGTGACCGTCGCGGAAAATACCGGCCAGAGTCTGGTGCAGGCGGCGCCCGGCGCGGCGGCCCCTTACGTCCTGGCGACGCGGGGGCAGGGGCCGGTGCTCACTCGGGGGATGGCGTCGGTGAACGAGACGGTGGTCAGCCTCAACGGCAGCCCACTGGTTTCCATCGGAATGGCGAATGGGACCTGGGAATGTTTCGTGGACGGCCAGAGCGTGTATTTCTGGTGCGACACGCCGGGAATGAAGGCGGTGGTGGCCGGGCGCCCGCTGATCACCGAGGCGCAGGCGGTGCAAGTGCGCTAGCCGTCTGTTTCCGCGGATGTCAACACGATACTGAGGCCCTAACAACCCACGTTCTCGAAGTCGGCGACCTTCTCCAGCAACCGCCCGGCGCGGGCCTTTGACGACAAAAACAGCGTCCGCCGTGAGAGGTTGTAGTGGCTCGACGCGTCCAGGAAGAGGTCGAGTCGGCCGTCGCGGTCCAGGTCGCCGGCCCACAGGATGCGTGGGACGTCGGTGGCGTCGCAGCGGGGGACGCGGAGCACTTCCCGGGTTTTGTCCTGATACGTCAGCGTGAGTCTGTAGTTGGTGCAGACGCCGTCCTTCACGCTGTCCGCGCGGGCTTCCAGCACGTACTCGCGGCCTTCGAGTTTTTGCACGAGCCGCATTTCCGGCGCCATGCGCAGCTCGCCGCAAAACGTCGTGGAGACCGGGCCGGGGCGCAGGCTCACCCCGCGGAGCAACAGCAGTGGCTCGCCCTCGCGGTCGATCTTGATCGCGCGGCCGGTTTTTTCGGTGGGCTTGCTGTCCACGATGGGATCGTGTGCCAGGCTGATGCGGACACGGCATTCCCTGAGATCGGTGCCGCTGCGGCCGGGAAATAATCCCCAGTAGCTTCCGGGCGGCGCCTTCACTTCATCCCCGTGGTAGATGCCGGTGCCGAGCAGCCAGACTTTTTCGGACGCCTGCGCGGCGCAGGTGAGCAGAATGAGCAGCGCGATAAGCGGTTTCATCAAGTTAATCTCCCAATCCGAACCACGCGCGGATTTTATCGTGAATCTCCTCAACGCCGCTGGCGAGAAACTGGTAGAAGGGCACGGCCTCTTCTTCGGCTACCTGAGACAGCAGCGTGAGGGGGAGGCCGACTACAAAGAGACCAAGCGTGATAAGCGCCATGATCCCGATGTCAGACCACGATTTCATCAAGCCCATGGAAATTCCGGTCACGTTCTGGATCACGCACGCCAGGAGGCCCAGGATGAGTCCCGCGCCCACGAAAAGCAGGATACCGGCGGCCATCTGCAGCGGAATCAACAGGAAAACGATGGGCCAGGCGATCAGGTCGAGAATGAAGTCGCTCAGTTCATAGAGGTAGCGCTTCAGCACGTGCCACGGTCGCAGGGGAATTTCCCGCGAGACCACCGCGGTGATCGTTGCGATGGCCGGCGGCGCCAGCAAGATTCCCAAAGCGACCAGAGCCAGCGGCGCGAATTCGATCCATGAGCGCCAGGTCAGCGCGGCCGCCACGATCGCTCCCACGCCCAGCACCCGTTTTATGGTGAACATACTGCTCATGCTACCTCCCCCGGCGACGAAAAGAAGTGTGCTGCCCCACAAAACTCAAGGCTGCGGCGTGACGCGCATCAAGCGTCGGTGAATCAGGGTGAGGGGATCAATGAGCCCGGCGTACCACGAAATCCCCAGAGATTGTGTGGCGAAGAAGTGGGCGGCGATTTCGTCGACGCACTCCGGCGCGACGACGTGAAACGTCTCGTGGGCCAGCACCACGTCGCGGGCCGCGACCTCGAGCGCGAAGTTGAGCGCCCGCGCGGCCTCCTCGACTTCCTCGAGGGCCGGCTGGTAGATCTCGACGACGCCGTCGGCGTACACCGCACGCAGCGTGGTGAAGCCATACTGGGACGGCCGGTCGATGGTCCGCACGAGGACGTTTCCCAGGGTGCCGCGCCGTCGCGCCGAGGCTTGGGCGCGCTCAAGCTGGGCGTCGCTGACCGGCCGACGCAGGAATTCCTGGCAGGCGCGCGCCTGTTCCACGATGGGCAAGGCGCGTACTTCTCGCAGCCAGTCCTCGCTCATCTCGGGCAGGCGGACCGCGGGTTTGACGGGAATCCAGCGCGGTGGAAGATTTCCTGGTTATCGATCTGGAGGCGACCTGCTACAAGCGGGGCACCGAGCCGCACGGGTTTCTCTCGGAGATCATCGAGATCGGCGCGGTCATGCTCGATACCGGGGCGCGGGTGCCGCGCTGGGAAGGCGACTGGATTGTGCGGCCTCGTCTCAATCCCGTGGTGTCGCCATTTTGTTCGGAGCTGACCACGCTGACCCAGGCGGAAGTGGACGGCGGCATCTCCCTCGCGCAGGCGCTCGATGAGATGCTCGCGCGGGCAGGGGAGGGCGCCTGGAGGTTTGCGTCCTGGGGATTTTTCGACCGCGGGATCCTGGAGGACAATTGCCGCCGCTACGGCATCCCCTATCGCATGCCGCGGCACTTCAGCCTCAAGCACGAGTTCGCGCTGTACTACAATCGGCATCCCATCGGCATGGCGGGCGCCTTGAAGACGCTGCGCATTCCGCTGCAAGGCACACATCATCGCGGAATTGACGACGCCCGCAACATCGCGGCCATCGCGGCGCGCATGCTGGAAGACGGTTGGACGCCGCGCTACGTCACGGCGCAGGAGTTTCACCTGCTGAAACGGCGCCGGTGATTAGCAGCACTGTAACACGAGCCACATGTTGTCGAAATTGCGCGCGGCGAGATCGGAGCGGCGGATCCAGTAGTAGATGCGGCCCACGTCGCCCCACATCCAGCCGGTGGCCTCCTCGGTGTCGACCTGCAGCAGCAAGATCCACTCGCTGGCGGCGCGCGAGATGATGGGATATTCCTCCGCCTGCTGGTAGTCGATTCCGTGCAGTCCGAGCTGGCAGTAATGCTCCATGTCGTCGTTCTGGACGGGGTCCGCGTGCCCGAGCAGCCGGTGAATTGACTCGCGAGACTCGGTCTTGAGTTGATCGCGCAATTCGTCGTACCACTCGAAGGCGTGCAGCGGAATCTCCCGGTCGCGCACGTTGAAATAGCAGCCCGGCAGGGTCATCTCGCTGCGCAGCTCGAGCGCGCACGCGTCGAACACCAGCCCACGGCCCAGGTTCTTCGGTGGACGGGTACGCTGCAACGATGCCGACGGCGCATGGATGACGCGCCATGCGTCACGATCCAGCGGGTCGCATCCCCACGGCTGGCGAGCCGCGTCATAGAAGAACCACAGCATCCCCTCGGCGGGCAGCAGTCCCTGCTCGTCAAGCGGCGCAATCTCCGGGAGGTCGAGCTGGGCGATGAAGGAGAGGGGGCGACCGGCTCGGATCGGCCAGTCAATATGCGGCGGGAGGTCCGGGTGGCCGCCCAGCCGCGTCGTGCCGGGCTTGCGCTCGCCGCAAGCGATAAGGCGCACCGACGGGCGCAGAAGCGGCACGAGGTCGTCGGCGAAGCGGGACATCTGTGAGCCGTAAATGGCCCGCAGCGCGTCGGCGCGCATCGCGTTCACGAGGGGTGCACCACGAAGAACACGCGCTCCTCTTTGGCCACGGTGGAAAGCTCCTCACGGGCAAGCGTGGTCATCTGCTCGGCCGCGTTGAGGGCCGACAGGTCGACCATTTTTCGTCCGGCGATAACGTGCAACGGCGGCACGCGGGCGCCCGCGTCGCCGTACGAAGTGTATTTTGCGATGACCGCCTCCAGCGTCTTGAAGGTGTCCTCACCACGGGATTCCTGCACGATGCCGCCGGGGACCTGGAGCTTGACGTTGCCGCGGCCGTCGGTGATCCACACGGTGGTCCTGGTGCGTTTGATCAGGTTGAACAGCGCCTTCTCGGTGCGCTGGCTCTGGTACACGTGCAGAAAATCGGTGCTGCCCAGGAGGGCGTAGGATTCTTCCCGCGGAGACGCTTCCTTGAGGGTGCGCAGGCGGTCGTCCTCGCCGACGTCCTGCTGAAGGATGTCCTGGGCCACGAATTCCACCGAGCCCGTGGCGGTGGCGCGCACCACGTTCTTCTGGCCGTCCACTTCGACGGTCACCTCGATGGTGGCGGGATCGGCGCCCATCTTGATGACCGCTTTCTCGGCTTCGGCGCGAAGTTGGGTGATGTCGGCCTGGGTGGGATTGAGGATGTTGCGCTCGACGGTTTCCTTCACCATCGCCAGCGCCGCCCCGATGGCGGAAATCACTTCGGCGCGCGGGGCGATCTCGAAGGGCAGGCCCATTTTCTCCGCCACGAACGCGACCACGGCGGAGGCACCGCCGCCGCCGCCGATGAGCTTGATGGCGCGATCCTTCATGTCGTAGTCTTCGAGCAGTTGCTTGAGCGTGGGCATGATTTTTCCGGCCATGCGCTCGAGCATGCCGCGCGCGAGGTCCTCGGCGGTCATGTCGATTTGAGCGGCGACGGCCTGGATCGCCTTGCGCGCGTTGTCGACGTTGCCGGCGGCGTAGTCGCCGGGCTTGATGTAGCCCAGCAGGTTGGCGGCGCAGGTGGTGGTGACGGCAACGCGCTCGCCCTTTTCATTTTCCACGGCATAATAGGGCGGGTCGCTCGGGAAGGGGGTGACTTCCACGACCTTCAGGGGGCCTTCGAGCATCGCCGGGTCGGCGAACGCGGAATATTTCAGGCCAGCCAGGTGCGCGCTGCGCGGGCCCACCTCGATGGATTTCGGCGAGCCGTTGGCGGGCACGCGCTTGCCCAGCATGGAGCCGCCCGCGATGCCCAGCGTGCGGCTGTCCAGCGTGCGCAGGTAGGTCGGATGTCCGCCGAGCTGCGCGGATTTTACCGCCGCGCGGCCGTTCTTGATGAGGCAGATGTCGGTGCTGGTGCCGCCGACTTCCAGGAACAAAGCGTCGGACGCGCGCAGGAACATGAGCGCCGCGGCAATTCCCGCGGCCGGGCCGCTGAGCAGCGTCATCACCGGGCGGCGGCGCACTTCCTCCAGGCTCATCACGCCGCCGTCGCTGCGCATGATCATGAGGGCGGCGTCCACCTTGAGGGAGCGCAGGCTGGAGCCGGTCATCTCCGCGGTCTGGATCATTTTCGGAAGAATCGATGCGTTGATGACGGCGGTGCGGGTGCGCACGCGCAGACCGTACAGGCCGCTCATCTCGTGCGTGCCGCATGCGGGGACGCCGAGGGTGGCTGCCGCGTCCATCACGCGCCGCTCGCCGCTGGGGTCGTCCACTGAGAACGCCTCGGCGGCCACCAGCGCGCCGACGCCCTCCTTCACCACGGGTTGCAGGTTTTTCTGGATGGTTTCCGCGCTGTCGCGGTTGTCCATGAATTCGAGCCGGCTGTTCAGGAATTTCCCCGGCGCCAGCTCCAGCGGGCCGAGGGTCATGTCGGCCTTGGCCTTGACGGCTTCCAGGCCGCTGCCCAGGCCGACGACGGCCACGCTGGCCACGTCGCCTTCGAGCAACGCGTTGGTGGCCTGGGTGGTGCTGTGCGCCAGAAAAACGATCTTGCTGTCCTCGGGGATTTTTTCTTGCAGTTTTTGAAAGGCGTCGATGATGCCGCGCGCCACGGACTCCCTCGCGGTGTGCGTGGTGGGCGTGACGGCGTGCGCCAGCACCTCAAGAGAGTCGTTGTCGACGGCCACCGCATGGGTGAAGGTGCCGCCCACGTCGATGCCTACTCGAATGCGTTTCATGGGTGCATGACTCCTCGGACGGCCACGGCGTAAATCAAGGCTATCAGGATGAACCCCCACACGTAGGGGAGGGTGCGCTTCAAGTAGTCCTCGGTCGAGCCGTGGGTAAACTGCGCGATCCACACGTTGTGCGTGTTCGTGGGATCGCAAATGCCCTGCATCTGGCCCACCACCAGGAACGCGGACATCACCGCGGCGGGCGGCAACTGTCCGCTTGCCATGACCAGCGAGGCGAAACCCGCGCCCAGGCCGAAGGCGTTGAACGGCCCGCGGTACAGCGAGAGCGGCGCCAGCAGGGTGAAGAAGGCGATGTAGGCCACCGTCGAGTGTGGCAGGACGGCGGTGATGAAGGGCGCCATGATCGCCGAGGTGGTGGGATCCATCATCGCGTTCAGCGTCATTCCGATGCCGATGAACAGGCCGATCACGGGAGAGACGTCCTTGAGGCCCTCGAGGATGCATGCCGTCAAGTTCGGGATGAGACGCGCGGGCTCGGTCGTGACGAGGCCCCAGATGATGCCCACGAGAAAAGCCGGGATGATGGGCCAGTTCAGAGTGAACGGCAGCATCAGCGCGATGGGGACGATTGGCGTAAACAGCGCGATGAGCGGCACGGTTTTCGAAATGGGCTCATCGACGAGGGCCCAGGCGAAGCGTTTTTTATCGTGGCGCGATTCAATAAAAATGAAGGCCAGCGTGGTGAGTGCGAGCAGCGATCCGAAGGCGACCGCGAAGCCCAGCACATCGGCCTTGTCGACCTTGAACAACTCGGCGAAAAACCCCACGTTGGCGCCGTTGAACACGCCGCCGATGGAGATCGCGAAGAGCATCAGGCAGGCGGACATGCTGGGCGAAAGGCCGCTGCCGATCATGATGGGCAGCGCCAGGGAGCCGATCATGATCACCGCGCCGAGGCCGGTGAGGGACACGAAGGCCATTGCGATGGCTGCGGTCATGATGACGGCGAGCAGCATTTTCCGATCGCCGGCGTATTCGGCGGCCACGCGCACGATGCGTTGCGCGATGCCCTGGCGCATCACCACCTGCGAGAGCACCGAGCCAAACACCGCGAACATGATGGGCTTGGCGAGCCGCGCGGCGCCGTCGGTGAGGATGACTTCGAAAATGAACTGGTAGAGGCTGCGCACCTGCTTCGGGTCGGTGCCCTCGGGAGGCGGTCCGGCCTGCCACGGCAAGCCCGCCGACACCCCGGCAATCAGTCCGATGGCCACGGCCATTATGGGCAGGGCCAGCAGGGCCGGGATCTTCCGCGACATCATCAACCCCGCAAGTACGAGGAAGACGACGACGATCAGGATCGCGCTCAGCATTCTTTAAGATTATTCATTGCCAGCGGAATCCCTGCCGCGTCCCAGGCCGAGGCTGAGCGTGAATCAAGGGCGCTACCGCGCGAAAAGCATCACTTCCTCGAGGGCTCGGGCCAGCACTTCGGTGCCCGGACCAAACTGGTGATATCGCAGCCGTCCGGTCACGTCGAACAAATACAACGACGGCACGCGGTCGCACTGAAAGGCGTCGGAGATGGCGTGCGTGTTGTCGACGGCGATCGGATACGCCATCTGGTGCTCGCCGGCCACCGCTTTGACCCGCGCCACCTCGGTCTCGGCCTCCGCACCCGGCCGGTGAATGCCGATGACCGCGAGCCCACGCGCGGCAAACCCGTCCCGCCAGCGCACGATCCGCGGCACCTGCTCCAGGGCGAAGGCCGATCCCATCGACCAGAAGTGCACGAGGCACGGCCGCCCCTCAAGCACGGGCGGCGCGCCGTTGATCCACTCGGTCGCGCCGTCCAGGGAAGGCATTGCGCCGCCCACGGGAAGTCCGTCCATGCGGTGCGATTTCGCGGAGGGGTGGGGAGAACCTTCAATCAATCACCTGGACGGTTATCCCGCCAGAGCGAAGGTCAGCGAGGCATCCCGCGCGAATTCAAGGGCGATGCGCCTTTTCGCCTGCGTGCTCGGGATACTCCTCATCACGTGTGGGTCCACGCGCGCCGCACCGTCGACGACTTCCACGCCGGGCCGCGTCCCCGTGACCGGCGCGCATGCGGAGTCGGTAAGCATCCTTGGGGAGGTCGTGCGGCCCGGACCTCAAGGCACGAACGAGACCCCGGCCGACCTGGACGTCCACCTGCTCCACCTCGACACGCTGTACAGCATCCAGGGCCGCACGGACGAGAAGGGTCGCTTCCGCTTCAACAATCTCAAGACGGGCGGACTGTACTACGTCGTCATCGTCAGCCGCGCGCAATTTCAGGACGGGTACAAGACGACGTACGAGTACATGTGGGATCCGCTCTACCAGACCTACGGTTGGGTGCCCGTCCAGGTGCCGAACATCGTGAACGTGCTCCACTCCTGGCACCAGGCGATCAACCCCAGCGAGGGTGGCCACTTCGCGCTGCTGCTCAATCCCGCGAACGCCGACCCCACGTTCTGCCCCGACCTGAAGCCCACCTACGACCCGGTAAGCCGCACCCCGTTCAACTCCTGGCGCCGCGCCGAACTGGTCCCCGTCCCCCAGGGCTGATTTCCGCCCGGACAGTACCCTGCGGCGTCAGTGCTGGCCCATCTGCCGCGCCTGACTGGCGGGGATGCGCTGGTAGAGCTTCAGCGAGCGCAGATCGACCGTGGGGACCGGCTTGCTTGCTCGCGGGGCCGATGTCGCGACCCGTGGCGCCGCCGTGGCGCCGCTGTTGGCTGCGCGCGACCCTGCCGCCGCCCACCGCTCGCGGCGGATCTGGCGGCCCAGCGCGCGCTCGAACTGGCGCCACTTCTCCATGTCCTCCGGGGCGAGCAGCGTGATCGCGCGCCCCTCGCGGCCCGCGCGGCCGGTGCGGCCCACGCGGTGGGTCAGCAGTTCCGCCGACTCCGGCAGCTCGTAGTTCACCACGAGGTCCACGGTGTCCACGTCCAGGCCGCGCGCCGCCACGTTGGTGGCCAGCAAGATGTCCACGCGGCCCGCGCGGAAGTCCGCCATCACGCGGTCACGCGCATTTTGACTGAGATTCCCCTGCAGCGCGGCCACCGAGTAGCCGAAGCCCTGCAGCACGCGGCCCAGCTTGCGGACCCCGTGCTTGGTGCGTCCGAACACGATGGTGGCGCCTTCGCCACGCCCGTCGAGCAGCGATCGCAACACTTCCAGGCGCGTTCCCGCCGGGATCTCGTAGGCCAGGTGCTCGATGGAGGGGATATCCTCCGGGCGCGGATCCACGCGCACCGTGACCGGCTGGTGCAAATGCCGTGCCGCCGTCTGGGTGACCCAGGTGGGCACCGTCGCGGAGAACATGGCCATCTGCCGCTGGCGGGGCAGCGTCGCGAGGATGCGCTCCACGTCGGGCGCGAAGCCGCGATCCAGCATCTCGTCGGCCTCGTCGAGCACGACGAACTTCACGCCGTCGAGCCGCAGCGAGCCGCGGCGGATCAGGTCCAGCACCCGCCCGGGCGCCCCGACCACCACCTGCGCGCCGCGCCGCAGCGCCGCCTCCTGGCCGCCGATGGGACGGCCGCCGAAGACCAGCACCGTGCGGATGCCGTCGCGCTTGCCGACCTCGTCGAGGACGCCGCCCACCTGGGTGGCCAGCTCGCGGGTTGGCGTCAGGACGAGCGCCTGAACCTGATTGCGGCGGGGGTCAACGGCCTCCAACAGGGGAAGTCCGAAGGCCAGCGTCTTGCCGGAACCGGTGCGCGCCTGTCCGATGACGTCTTTGCCTTGCAGCAGAGCGGGAATGGTCCGCGCTTGAATGGGGGTTGGGGTCTCGATCCCCATCGTGGCAAGCGCGCGCGTCTTGCTCGGGGAGAGACGGAATTGTGCGAATGAGCTCAAGGGAATGTGTCTCCAAGAAAATTCTCGAGTGGCTTGCCGGCGCGGGGAGCGCGGTGACCGCCCGTCTCGTGCGGGGCGGGGATACTCGGGGCGCGGGAATCGCGGCCTGGGAATGTCAGCCTTTGTAAGGAGTCTACCACACGCTGTCAACTCACGGGGACCGAAATGGCGTCCTCCGGGTGCCGAAAGGCGACGTGGTTCCAGCGCTCGGGCGGGGTCCGCTCCTCGTAGCCCCAGATGCCGTCGAGCCGCTCCAGCCCGCTCGACTTTTCGAAATTCTCCGAAACCAGCCGCATCGCTTCGATGACGCCGGGAACGAACAGCATGTGCCCGTTGACGTCGCGCGGCATGTGCCAGCGGAAGTCTTGCAGCGTGCCCAGCTCCAGCGAGGCCTCGCGCAACTGCGCATACAGGGCGCGCAGGCGGAACATGACGGCCAGCAGCCCGCTGGTGGAAAAGAACGTGTACGGCTCGATCTTGCGCAGCCGCTGACGGAGCCCGTCCTCGCTGGTGACCCGCCACACGCTGGAGAGCAGGTTTTCGTGATCGGTGCGCGCCGTCGTGACGATTGCGTGGGGGCGCAGGTCCACGAATCCGCCCACGCAGATCTGGTAGGCGCGGTAGACGTCGAAGGAGGCGTGCGGACCCTCGTTCGTGGCCTTGTACTTCTCGTAGAGGCCTCGTAAATGGGCGTCCAGCGTGTCGGTGCCGGAGACGAGGATGTCGAAGGGCGCCACGAAATTTCCGGTGCGCACGTAATCCACGCGCTCGCCGGTGTCGGGATCGACGCGCTCGTACAAGATGGGCGAGCCCAGCGAGGTCACTGCCCACACCGCGTTGAGCACCTCGTTGAGGATTTTTCGCAAGGCCTTTTCCTGCTCGGCGAAAAGCCGTCGCCGCGGCGGGAGCAGCGGCAAGAGATCCACCGCGTCGTTGGCCGACGCCAGGATCTGCAGATCGTGCACCAGCTCGTTCCAGTGCCATGCCATCACGTCCTCGAAGGTGAGCACCCGGGATTTCTCTTCAAAGAACCAGCGCGCGTCAAAGGCGTCCACGCCGACGTGCGGATCGATGGCGTGCACGTCGAGCGTGCGCAGCCGGTGCAATAAAATCAAGAGCCCGAGCGTGTGCAGCTCTGCTTGATGCTTGGCCGAGCCCAGGTCCTGGAGCGCCTTTGGCTCCAGGCCGTTCTGCTGCACGCGGAGGAGCATGGGCTGGTTGAGAAAATCCATCACGTGCCGCGAATAATCGGTCTCGGTGTAATAGCAGATGGAATCGGTAAACCACGGAACGTGGGGATCGTCGCCCAGCAATGCGGTGGTGGCGAGCACCATCCCCACCTCGCTGATGGATGCGACCCGCATCACTCGATACAAGGCGTCCGCGTTTGACACGGTGAAAAAGCCATTTTCCCCGCTGCGCAGGAAGAAGGATAATTTCAGCGGCTGGCCGGCCCGGAACCGATGCGGGATGGACGGCGGCTCCTTGAGCGGCGCGTCCAGCGGCTTGTACGCGGAAATGCCGTGCCGCGCGGGCCGCGAGGTGCCCGGCTGCTCGCCGCGCTGCTGGGCCAGTTTGCGGGCGATGTCGCGGTGCAGCGGCACGGTCCCCCGAACGCGAACCTCGTCGATGCCGATGGCCGCGGCGGTGATCAAGGTCTTGATGCCGCCGCTGGCGTACAACTCGGTCAGGGTGGAGGCGAAGCGCTGCTTCTCAACGAGGTGCTCGTCCTTGGCCGCGTGCGCGAACCCGAGGCGGGTGTGGATTTTCACGGCGCCGTCGGGCTCGTGGATCTCATCGTACATCCCGCCCACTCCGGTGGTGTGCGCCACCAGCACGGTGTCGGCCATGTCGCGCTGCACCGCCACCACGTCGTCGCGAATCGACTCCAGAAAGCGCGACTTGAGGACGTGTACCTGGTGCCCGCTGAAACCTCCCAGAATCTCGCACGCCTTTTCGATGTGGTCCAGATAATAGGCCGCGAAGCTGGGCAGTGGAATTCCCAGCACGACGGAGCGGAAGCGCCCTCGCTCGGCCAGGAACGGCTGCTGCAAATATCCCTGCAGGAAGGTGGTGAACGGGCTGGGCGCCTGCAGGGCCTTTTCAAAGGCGGCCGGATCATCCGGGGCGCCGTACGCCTGCAAGAACGCGATCAGCCGGTCGCGGCACTCGTCGCCGCCCTGGCTCACGATTTCATCCAGTGCGGGGAGCACCGATAATTCAAAGCGCACGAGGTCGATAAAAATCCCGCTGTGCGTGAGGTAGCCGTTGTACAGCTTGCGCGGCAGTTTCTCATCGCCGTGGCGGGCCGCCGTATGCTGGAACAGGCGCCGTGTGAAGAACTCCATCTCCTCGCGGGTGCGCGCCGTGGCGGCCAGGATGGGGACGTCGTCGGGGTTGGCCGGCGGGTGCGCCGCCATCATCTCCTCGTACATGTCCAGCATTTGCAGCAGGGCGGTGCCGCCCACGGCGCCGGTCCCCCCGAAGAAGAGATGGACGTCGCGGTAGCGGCTCTTATCCGCCGCGGCCTGCATGAGGCGCACGCCAACGCGCTGCTTCTTAAATGATCGGACCTTCATTTCTGGAGCCTCCCGACGCGGGGCTTCGTCATGGGATTGGAGGCCCCTTCAGCACCGAAGGTGATTCAATGGAGGAGATGGGGGTGCCGCTGCGAATCCCCCGCCTTTCGCGCACACCATCCGCAAAGGGGGCCCATTCATGCCTGGTTACCGCACGCTCATTCTCGCCGCCGCCCTGCTCCTCACCGGGCTGTGTCCGGCCCACGCCGACGCGGCGGCCAACTTGCAGGCCAGGGCGCTGGACGCCTGGTCGAAAATCACCGACTACTCGTGCAAGATCCAGAGCCACGTGGTCAAGGGCAGCAAGACCGAGGACCGCTCCTACCTGATGTACTTCAAGAAGCCGACCCTCATCCGCTTAGACGTCATCACCGGCACCCGGGCCGGGGACGCGGGCAGCGTCGCGGTGTACACCGGCACCGGCAAGGTGGCCGGCCACCAGGGCGGCGTGCTTTCCGGAATCAACCTGGAGCTTTCCATCGACGATCCGAAGACGACGTCCATCCGCGGCGGCCGCATCACGGACCTCCCTTTCAGCAAGCAGATCGGGCTGATCCAGAAGTACCAGAACGCGAAGGGCAAACTGGAAGTCGGCGCGCCGACGACCATCAGCGGGCACGCCGCCACGCCGCTGACGTTGTTCTCCAACAATCCCTCGTTCATCATGGTGAACGAAAACATCGCCAAAGAGGTCATTTACCTCAGCAACGCGACCGGACTGCCGCTCCAGTGGGACCGTTACGAAGCCGACGGCACGCTGGTGGTGCACATCACCTTCACCGACCTCAAGGTGAACAACGGTCTGCAGGAAGCGCTCTTCAACCCCAAGGCGAAGGCGTCGCAGTAAATACCAGGGGCTCGTGGAATTATTCCGCCGAGGTAGGGGGATTCTCCAGCGCGTGCAGCGCGCCGAACAGCGCGGACAGTTTGCCGGGCACCGTCCCCGGGTCCTTGACCCGCGCCAGGACCACCATCCGCCAACCGTCGGGCGGCTTGAGCGGCTTGTCGTCGCCGGGCAGGAAGCCGTCCTTGCAGATCTGCTCGATGGCGTGTTTGACGGGGTCGGGCATCTTCTCGTCAACGAGCACCGTCAGCACGCCCTTCCCCTCGAACGAGTTCTTGAAAGTGGCGCTCACCTCGTCTTTTGTCGGGGGGATGAGGCCGTTGGCCCGCAGGGTGAACACCGGGCGGCCCGGGAACGCGGACGCGATCTCGTCGGTGACCCGGTCGGCGTCCAGCGTCTCGGAGAATACGAAGCCGGGATCGCCCACGCGATCGACGCGCTGCAAGTACGTGGTGAGCTCGGACATGGTGAGAGCCTCCTCCGTGCGTGTTTGAACGGCCCCCAGGACGGCTCCTTCCAACGGCAGGACCGGACCGGTCGCTCCGAGAACGACGCGGCATGCTGAACACGAACGTCACCCAGATTGCCGAGCCGCCCGTTGAGCCCGAGGTGCACCCGGTGCTCGCGGAGATTCTGAGCGAGGAGGAGCCGGACACGGTTTCCTGGGTCAAGGGGTGACCCCGTCGGGCGGCCTCGCGCCCGTCATCAAGCTGCTCGAGGCGTGCAACCTGGCGTGCACGTACTGCTATCAGTCCGAGTTGCTCGCCCGGCGCACGGTGATGCGCGAGGACACGCTGGACCGCGTCCTTTCGGAAGTGGCCCGCGTCTCGCCGGGTCCCATGCAGATCCTGTGGTTCGGCGGCGAGCCCACCATGGCCGGGCTGCCGTTCTTCCGCCGCGCGCTGGACATGGCACGCCGCCACGTCGGGCCAAACGTGCGCCACGCCATCCAGACCAACGCCACGCTGGTGGACGACGCCTGGGCCGCCCTGCTCGCCGAGCACCGCTTCACGGTCACCGTCAGCATGGACGGTCCCGCGGAACTGCACGACGCTTCCCGCCTGAGAATGGGCGGCCGCGGCAGCCACGACCTGGTGGTGCGGGGCCTGGACGCCATGCGCCGCCACGGGGTGAGGCCGCGCGCGTCGTGCGTGGTGTCCCCGTGCACGCTCCCGCATCCGGAGCGTCTTGTGGATTATTTTTCGGCGCTTGACCTTCCCGAGATTGATTTTCCGCCGGCCATGCGTTTCGTGCGCGGAACCACCGAGTGCCTCGTGGCGCCGGCGGATTACGGCCACTTCATGGTGCGCGTGCTGGAGCGCTGGCTGGCGCTGGGCCGCACGGATTTTCGGGTGCGCTCGCTGGCCGGACTGGCCCGCGCGATGGCCGGAAAAGCCCCTTCGTTTTGTAAATTGGAGGCCGGCTGCGCCCGCTACGTTACTTTCGCGCACAATGGCGACGTCTATCCGTGCGATGAATTTTCCGGGATGGAGGGCCACCTGCTGGGCAACGTATTGGACGCGTCGCTCGACGTGCTGCTCGGCAGCGAGCGCGCGATGGCGTTGCACGAGGCGTGGACGGCGATCCCGCAGGCCTGTGCCGAGTGCCGCTGGCGCGAGATGTGCCGTGGGGGATGTCCCTTTGAGCGGCGCGTGAACGGCGGCGTGGATCAGCGCTCGGTGGTCTGCGAGGGATTGAAAATCCTTTACGCGCGCATGGCCGAGGAAGTTCCCGCCGCGGTCTGAGACTTTTTCTCGACGAGAATTCCGAGAAGCAGGGCTCCGCCCAGCCATCCCAGCGCGGCAATCTGGAACACCGGCGCATACGACCAGGATTGCGCGATCATGCCGCCGATCAGCGGCATCAGGCTGGTGGCCGGAATCAATGCGAGATTGAAGGTGCTCACGAACAGCGCCCGGCGGCGCGTGTCAAACTCGAGCAGCCACGTCGGGTCAAGCATCTGCATGACGGTGTTGGCGAATCCGATGCAAAACAGCGCGATCACGAACGTCGGCATGCTCGGATTTGCCAGCAGCACCACGTTGGCCAACCCGGCCAGCAGGGCGGCGCCAATCTGCGGAAATTTATTGCCCCAGCGATCGGCCGCCCGTCCGGCAATTCCGCCGGCCAGCCCGGGCAGGTAAACGAACGCGGCCGCCAGCGCGCTGCTCTGCGCCGTGCTCAAGTGGAACGTGTCGCGGCCGTAAAGCACGTAATAGGTCGACGCCACGGTGCTGCACGAGAGCACCAGCCGGCTCAACAGGTATCCGCGGAAATTCGCGTGCCGCGCGAGGTGTCCAAGGGACGACACGAGGTTCAAGCGCGGCCCGGCCTCGGGCGCGGCGGCGTCGAAGTCAAAGCGGGTCTGCATCAAGCCGAGATACGAGATGAAGCACAGGACCGCGGCCAGGAAGAATGCCACCTGGAATCCGCGCGCCCCGGGCAGGTTGGCGAGCAGCCACGCGAGGACGCCGGTGCCGATGAGGCAGCAGATGCCGGTATATACCGCGCGCTGGCCGAAGAACCGGCTGCGATCTGAGTTCGGAATCGCGCGCGCCACGAACTCGTACCAGAGCGGGATCTGGAATCCCATCACCAGGGCATACACCGGATAAAGCAAGAGAAAGGCCGGCAGCGCCCACGAGGTGTGCAGCCAGGGAATGACGGCCAGCACGAACAGCATCAGGCGAGGAATGATAAAATGAATGCGTGATTGCTCAAAGAAATTCTTGACGCCGTCAAAATACAGCGCGCCGGCGAACTGCGTGGCCGCCAGGAACAGAAAGAATATCGCCACCACGAGCCCGATAGTCGATTCACTCGCGCCCTGTTGGGACAGGTACAGAGGCACCACCGCGGCCGGCGAGAGAAAAACCATGCCGGCGCCGAACGCGACCCCCTCCCAGACGTTGAAGAAGAAGTTGCGGCGATACTCCGTGGTCATGCGTGGGCCGGCGAGAGGAGCCTTTCGACGCCGAGAAATTCGATGGGACGGCGGGTGCGGCCGTCGACCGCCAGATCCGCGAGAATCTCGCCTATCACCGGGGCGAATTTGAAGCCGTGCCCGGAGAATCCAGCGGCGATGGAAACGTTGGGATGGTGCGGGTGCACGGCCACCACGAAATTCTCATCCGGGGTCATGGTGTACATGCACACCGCGTAGTGGCTGCGGCGCGCTTCCAGGCCGGGAAAATATTTCGCGCGGAGGCGCTGCACGGTTTCCTCGTCGCCCGGGAACAGGCGGCGAGGGGGCGTGGGCTCGTCAAGCACCTGTCCGCCCATGTGGTCGGCGATTTTCACGCCGAGCCCGTCCAGGGCGGGAAATCCGTAGATGCGGCCGTAGGGAAGGTCGTAGAAAAACGGGGGAAATTTTCCCATTCCATACGAGCCGGCCTCTTTTTCCTTGTACCAGAAGAGTACCTTGCGGCGAATTTCCAGGGGAATTCCCAGCGTTTTCAAGACCTGTCCGCTCCAGGCGCCGGCGCAGATGACGAGACGGTCGGCGGTGTAAGTGGCGCGCGCGGTGCGCACGGACACCTGGGAAGGGGACGCATTCCACTCGAGCACCCGCTGGCGGTCCTTGAGCGCGGCGCCGTGGCTGCGGGCGGCGTCGAGGTGGGCCAGCACGCAGCGCTCGACGTAGAGTAATCCGCCTTCGTCGTCCCACACGGCGCGATACCCTTCGGGTTCGCGGAGCAGGGGATAGCGCTTGCGCAAATCCGCCGGGCTGACTTCGTGAACGCGCAGGTTGTGCTTGCGCGAGCACTCCAGGGTAAGGCGGATGATTTCGCTGTCGGGCGGGCCGAAGGCGACGAGGCCCAGGCCGTCCTCGAAGAGATTCTGGCCGGTGGCATCCTCAAGCTCGTGCCACAGGTCGTACGCGCGGTGCAGCAGCGGCACGTAGTCCGGATGCTCGAAGTAGGCCTTGCGGATGAGCCGGGTCTGGCCGTGGGAGCTGCCCCGCGCGTGCCCGGCGCGGAACTGTTCGAATCCCAGGACGCGCAGGCCGCGTTTTGCGAGGTGGTGGAGTGCGGCGCCGCCCATGGCGCCCAGCCCAAGTACGATGGCATCGTAGTGTCGCTCCGGCATGGGTTGAAAGGCTTTGTTGGCCAGGGCCCGCTTCCTGCAATGGGTCCAATATGTTTACATTCATGCGCTCGCTTCTGGCTGGCGGATGTGGTACTCTCGGGGTAATCTTGGGAGGCCGTCTTGACACCATGGAAATTTCTTCCGCACTGACCCGCGTTAACAGTCCGATCCGCTACGCCGCGGCGGAGAGCGTGCAATCCCCGTTCACGCCCATCGCGGATATTCCGCCCCAGCTCAGCGCCATCCCCGCACCGGTTGCGGTGGAGGCGGAGAGCGCCGCGCCGAGCCGGGGCACCGCGAAGGGATTCGTGCTGGGACTGCTGGCCGCGGCGGCCATCGCCGGCGTGGCGGTGTACGTGGCGGGACAGGCGGATTCGCAGCCGAAGCCGGCCCCGACTTCCCAGTCTCAAGTGCACGTGCCGGGGCTGCCTGACTCGGTGGCCCGCGAGTCGCTCGCCCAGTTGCGCTTCCTGGATCGTGTGGGATCGCAAGGCGAGGGCGGCCTGCACGAGGAAGTGCTGGGCATCTTCAACCGCAAGATCACGCCGGAGAAGGCGCTGCACCGGCTTTCCCAGGGCGACGCCGTGATTTACCTGGAGAGCAAGGACGCGACGCCGCACGAGATCAAGGATCTGCAGCAACTTGAATCTTTGAACGACCAGGTGGAGTACCAGCAGATCCGCAAGGGCGTCCGCGAAGGGCTCCGGGAAGTCGAAGACGGGCTGCGCGAGGCCGGCGAGGGTCTCAAGGAGATCGGCCGCGAGTTCCGCAGGGGCTTTGAAGAGGGGCGCCGCTGATGTCCGAAGTGGTCATCCGCCGCTACATCCGGGACTATCTTGTCAACAACGGCCCGGCCCGGCTGCTGGCCGGCCGGCTCGACGAGCTGGGCGTGGGCTTCTTCCCGCTGGTTGATCACGTTACGGTGCGCACCCTCAACGTGGACAGGCGCGCCGCGGAATTTCTCGAGATGGGATTTGCGTACGACGCGGCCATCGGCGTGCTGGAATTCGACGACTGGTGGGCGAAGGTGTACCGCAGGCCCGGCCTTCCCGCCGTGTTCATCGACCAGGCGTACGACGGGGAGCGCGGCGCCACCAGCCTCATCCCCGCATGGGTGCGGGCGTTCGGCGATCAGGTGCTGCACCACGTGGCGCTGCGCGTCGAGGACATCGAGGTCGGCGTGGCGCGCATGAAGGCGCTGGGCGTGGCGTTTCCCGACGAGATCATCGGGGAGGCGGGCACCGACCTGCGGCAGATTTTCACCCGGCCGGAGATGAAGGACGGCCAGCCGTTCACCGTGCTGGAGCTGATCGAGCGGCACCGCGGGTACGCGGGATTCTTGCCGCCGCAGGCGGACGGATTGATGAAGTCGTCGGTCTGACCGCGCTCGCGACCGCAGTAGCGTGGCGGGCACGGACACCGCGCACAGTAGCGTGGCGGGCACGGACACCGCGCACAGTAGCGTGGCGGGCACGGACACCGCGCACAGTAGCGTGGCGGGCA
>VGFD01000016.1 GCA_016868975.1 Armatimonadota bacterium
GCGTTCTCCGCGGCGGTTCGTGGTACAACTACAACGTCTTCGACTTCCGCGGGGCCAACCGCAACAACCTCGGGCCCGGCAACTGCTACGGCGACGACGGGTTCCGTTTAGCGAGGACTCAATAGAGCTGAAAACAGCCTTCTGGCATCAGCCATCAGCGTGATCTTTCGCCAAGAATGTCTGCCGGCACGAAGGAATAAAATTCAAAAGCGTCGAACGTAAACGTTGCCAGGAGGGCATCCGCGCGCGGAGGGTATCCCATGAACCGTCTTCCCGTCCTGGAACGAACGTACGACTTCATCAAGTGGCTGGTCCCCGCCGTGACCCAGTTCCCGCGGCAGCAGCGTTACCTGCTGGGGGAGCGCCTTGAGAGCGCCGCCCTCGAGTTGCTGGACTTCCTGGTCGAGGCGCAGGCCTCGCCGCCCACCCGCCAGGACGCGTTGCTGAAGGCCGGCGTGCGCGTCGATCGGCTCGCCTGCCTGTTGCGCCTGTCCCACGACCTGATGCTGCTCAGCCCGCGGCGCTACGAGCACGGCGCCCGCGTGGTGGCGGAGGTGGGCGCGCAGGTGGGGGCGTGGCGCAAGCGTGGAAGCGGCCAGCCAGCCGGCCGCGTGGCGGCCCCCTGAAGCGCTATTCCAACCTGTTCGCGCGGATCGTTGACTTCGACCACCTCATGGCATGTGCGAAACGTGCCGCGCGGGGCAAGCGGCACCGCCCCGACGTGGCCAATTTCCGCTTCCGCCTGGAGGCGAGCGTGCTGGCCATCCAGCGCGCCCTGAAAAATGGCTCGTGGCAGCCTTCCGGCTACCGGGAATTCCTGGTACACGAGCCCAAGACGCGCACCATCAGCGCCGCGCCCTTCAAGGATCGCGTCGTGCACCACGCCCTGGTGTCCGTTCTTGAGCCCCTGTACGAGTGCATGTTTATTTCCGACTCCTACGCCAGCCGCAAGGGGAAGGGCACCCACCGCGCCATCCGCCAATATCAGGACTGGGCGCGCCATTCAAAGTATTTCTTGAAAATGGACGTGCGGAAATTTTTTCCCAGCATCGATCACGAAATTCTTCTGGCCCTCCTGGGCAAGCGGATCGCCGACGCGCGCGTGCTGGACCTGGCGCGGCGCATCGTGACCGGCAGCAACCCCCAGGAGCCGGTCGACCTGTGGTTCCCGGGCGACGGCCCCGCTGCGACGGAGCGCCGTCGCGGCCTGCCCATCGGAAACCAGACCAGCCAGTTCTTCGCCAACGTGTACATGGACCCGCTCGACCGCCACGTCAAGCGCGACTTCGGCGTGCGGCGCTACCTGCGCTACGTGGACGATCTGGTGATCCTGGCCGACAGCAAGGCCGACCTGAGGGTGATGCGCCACGTCGTGGAGGACTTCGCGGCCCGGCTGCGGCTGCAATTTCATCCCGGCAAGTGCTTCATCGGGCCGGTGTCGGGCGGTCTCACCCTGCTCGGCTACCGCGTCTGGCCGGATCGGATTCGTCTGCCCCGAGCGCACGTTGTCGGCGCCCGCCGTCGCCTGCAGCGCCTGGCGCGCGACGCCGGGCGGGGAAGGGTTGCGCCCGATCGCGTGCGCGCGTCGGTGGCCGCCTGGATCGGCCACGCGGCCCACGCCGATTCCTGGCGCCTGCGGGAGCGGATGCTCGGACAAGTGGCATTCCGGTTCGCGCCGGACTGAAAAATTGTCGTACGGGCGAGCTTGCCGTTTGCCCATTGCCGGCTTGACGCGATTGAAGGCTTCCCGTCCCGCGCGGACGGGGAGGGGAGGTGCGCCGAACGTTCTCCGCGGCGGTTCGTGGAACAACAACAACGACAACAACTTCCGCGGGGCCAACCGCAACAACAACGGGCCCGGCAACTGCAACAACAACAACGGGTTCCGTTTAGCGAGCACGCTTCCAATGACCGGAGTCTTCTTCCCACGCGGAAGAGGAGCGCGTCCAACGGAAGGAGTCCAGGCGCACGTCCCG
This sequence comes from Armatimonadota bacterium, assembly GCA_016868975.1. Lineage (GTDB taxonomy): Bacteria > Vulcanimicrobiota > Xenobia > RGZZ01 > RGZZ01 > VGFD01. The sequence continues at coordinate 1,977 of VGFD01000016.1, forward strand.
CGCCGACCGCCGGATCCCGAAGGGTCGCGGCGACTCGGACGAACATCCCCACTCACCGGCCCCCGGCTGCGCTTGCGCGAAGGGCGTCGGTGAGTATTTTTTTCCGTTGCTGATCGTGACCGATGGATTCATTTAATGGCAGAGACTCCCATGCTCCGTGCCACGGCCAATAGTTGCGGGTGGCACGCTGCCACGGCCAATAGTTGCGGGTGGCAGCGTTGCTACGGGGTGTAAATCCAAGCCGCTTTGAGGCTACCTCCAGCATCACGGTCGGCGAGCTCGTCTACGGAGCGCACCGCCTGCAAGAGCATCGCGAGGCTCTGCTTGCAAAGCTAGACACCGTTTTGTTCCCGAACCTGCTCGTGCTCGCCTTCGACGCCGCTGCGGCCCGCCACTATGGAGCGCTGCGAGCGGAGCTGGAGCGTCGTGGCACTCCCATTGGGGAGGCAGACCTTCGAATCGGTCTATCGCACTGACGCACGGTATCACGGTCGTGACCGGGAACACGCGACACTTCCAGAAGATTCCCGGCTTACGCGTCGAGAACTGGCTGGAGCAAAAGGGGGAACAGGGCGCAAGCTGACGCATACGGGCGAAAGCCGCTAACCGTCAATCACGAGATCGGACCGGGGATACGACGAGCAGATCAGCGCGTAGCCCTGGGCCATCTCTTCCTCGTCGATCGCGCGTCCCCACTGGAAGACCTCGCCCTCGACACGCACCATGCAAGTGCCGCACGAGCCGCCCTGGCACCCGTAGGTGATGTCGAGTCCGGCGCGCAGCCCCCATTCCAGGACGATGCCGTTTTCCGGCACGTCGATGCTGCGGCCGGACTTCTTGAAGGTCACGCGATAGGTTTGCATGCGATCAGGAATTCGCTGTCGCTACGGCATTTCCGCCAGCTTGAGCGTGACCGTTCGGAACCTTCCCTGTCCCCACACCTTGAGGGTTACCGAGTCGCCGACCTTCTTGGCGCGTATGGTTTCCTGGAAGCGGATGACCTCGTTGACTGGCTTGCCGTCGATCTCGACAACCACGTCGCCGCGAACAATGCCTGCGCGCGCCGCCGGGCCCCCATCGATGGAGCGCAAGACTAGCACGCCCTCGACGCGCGGCAGGCGCAGATAGGCGGCCACTTCCTCGTCGACTTCCTGCATCGCGATGCCGACGAACGGTCGGATCACCCTTCCGCTGGCGCGGAGCTGCGTCATGATGTCCCGCGCGTGGTTGATGGGGATGGCAAATCCCATGCCCTGGGCGCGCGGGATGATCGCGGTGTTGATGCCGATGACGCGCCCTTCCAGGTCGGCCAGGGGGCCGCCGGAGTTGCCCGGGTTGATGGCTGCGTCGGTCTGCAGCAGGTTGCGGAATTCTTTTCCAGGCTCGGGGATCTCGCGGCCGCGCCCGCTGAGCACGCCCATGGTGACGGTCTGGTCGAAGCCCAGCGGATTGCCCACGGCGATGACGAACGAGCCGACCGGAAGGGCGTCCGAGTCGCCAAGATTGGAGGCCGGAAGGCCCGTCGCGTCCACTTTGACCAGTGCGAGGTCGGACACGGCGTCGGCGCCCTTCACGGTGCCTTTGAACTTGCGGCCGTCGGACATGGTGACGTCGATCTGGCTGGCGCCGCGCACGACGTGGTCGTTGGTGAGAATCCACCCGTCCTCCGAGATGATGACGCCGGACCCTTCGCCGTGGGCCTCCTGCGGATGGCCCGGTGGAAAGGGGAACGGCATCCTGCGGCCCTGGACGGTGGCCGTCACGTCGATGTTGACCACGCTCTTGCCGACGACTTCCGCGGAACGGACCACCGACTGCTGCAGGTCCACCACCGTTTGCGGCACGGTGGAGACGGGCGCGGGGCTCTCCGCGGCGACGTTCAGCGTGCCGGGCATGCGGCCGGCGAGCGTCAGGTACATGAGCGCTGCGCCCACCACCGTGAAAAACAATCCGATCAAGAGACCGCGTCCGTGGCGCACTTGTCTCACTCCTCTCCGCGGTACACCACCGGGGCCTGCGACCAGAGCCCCTCCAGGTTGTAGTACTCGCGCTCGCGGTCGAGAAACACGTGGAAGACCACCGAGCCGTAATCCAGGAGGATCCACCCGCCGCTGCGATAGCCCTGGCGCCGGCGCCGCGCGCCGACGTCTTTGAGCTTCTCGTCGATGCTGTTGGCGATGGCGCGCGTCTGCAGCCGCGTCTTGCCGCTGCACAGCACGAAGTAGTCGCACACCGGCGACAGCGCGCCGAGGTCCAGAATCATCACGTCGGATGCCTTTTTGTCTTCTGCCGCATCCGCGCCACGCCGCGCGATGGGCAGGAAGTCGACGTCGGGTTCGATCAAGGGGTGCCTCCATATCCGTAGAGTCGGTGCTTCTCAATGTATTGTTCCACGCCCTCGGGGACGAGGTAGCGGACGGATTCCCCCGCGGCAAGCCGCTCGCGCAGCATGGTCGAGGATATCTCCAGGCCCGGCGCCTCCAGCAGGTCGAAGCGGTCGGCGTTTTCAAGGCTCATTGCCGCAATCCGCCGTTCCAGGTCGGGTTGGTCGTAGCCGGGCCGCGACACGATGATCATCGCCTCCAGCATCCCGAGGATGCGATCCAGCTCCTTCCACTGGTAGCGCATGGCGTCGGCGCCGGTGATGAAGAACAGCCGCCATTCCGGGTTCGCCTGCCGGAGGGCGGACACGGTGTCCACCGTGTAGGACACCTCCGGGCGGTCCAGCTCGAAGCGGGACGGGAAAAAGCGCGGATTGGAGCAGGTGGCGAGGGTCACCATCGCCCAGCGGTGCTCGTCGTCGACGCTCGCCTCGGCGCGGTGCGGGGGGATGCCGTTGGGCAAGAACAGCACCCGGTCGAGGCCGCGGGCGGTCATCGCCTCCTGTCCGATCATCAGGTGCCCCAGGTGGATCGGGTTGAAGGTGCCTCCCACCAGGCCGACGCGGGGGGAAATCTCGGGCATGGGACCTTTCGTAACTTGGGGTTGGCGGCTGATTCCTCGCCATGAGGGGCATTCCTTCTGGTCGGGGGCGTTGGGAGGACAGGCCGGTGACGCGCAGAATCGTCGGGCGTTCTCGGCCTCCTGCCGATTCGAATCCCCTCTGGTCTCTCGGAGCAGCCTCTCGTGTATCCCCCGACCCGGCGCAGCGTTTCAGGCATGGTGTGGCTGCTGCTCGTTCTCCTCGCGTCCACGCGGATGGCGCTGGCGCAGCCGTCGCCGTCGCCGGCGGCGATCACGCCGACTCCCGCGCCGCGAGACATCGTGACCCTGCGCGCGAAGAAGATCTTTCACAGCGGAAACCGCACCATCGCGGAAGGCGACGTCATCGCGCAGTCCGAGGGCGTTCAGATCGAGGCGCAGCGCATGGAGCTTGATCAGCTGCGGCGCGTGGTGGTCGCCACCGGCAACGTGCGCGTCCTGCAGGGCGGGGATGAGGTGAGCGCGGCAACCGCCACCTACAACCTGGACACCCGCATTGCGGACATGACGGATGCCTACGGGATTGCCCGCAACCTGAACCTGCGCACGCAGCCGCTGCAGGGCGAGATGTATTTCTGGAGTCCCAAGGCGACCTGGGACGGCAAGATCCTGCGCCTGGAAAAAGGCGTGGTCACCACCTGCGACGTCCCGCCGCCGCGCTGGCACTATCACGCCAGCGGCGACGTGGTCACCGTGTACCCCAAGGACCGCATCGAGATCTCGAAGGCGCGCTTTTTCCTCGGGCAAAAGCAGCTGCTGGGCAAGAACACGCTGGTCATCTCCCTGAAGGAGGACCGTCGGCGGCAAGACTTGATTCCTCAGGTCGGCGTCTCGAGGACCGACGGCGTCTACGTGATGGAGGCCGTTCACTACAAGGCCGGCAAGCGCGACTGGGGCATCGTGCACCTGGATTACTTCCAGAACGCTGGACTGGGGTACGGCCTGGAGCACTTCTACCACCTGGGCGATAAAGGCGACGGGCAGTTCTTCATCTATGACCTCCCCACCGCGCCCACCCGGCTGGGGCGTTTTGAGTTCCGCAACACGATCAATTACCGATTCAACCCGACAACGACGGGAAATCTGATTTACAACAGCAGCCAGTATTTCTCGCCGTTGGCCGGAGTGAGCACTCCGGCCAACGTGTTCTTCGCGGCGTCGTTGGCGAATTCTGGCCGCAACTACTCGACGTCCGGCTCCGCGGCGTTTTTCTCCAGCGGGAGCATTCACAACTCTTCGTATTCGTATCTCCACGATTTGCGCCTCTCCGAGCGGTTGACCAACCATTTTGAGGCGCAGTACGTGCGCAGCACGTCCGCGGTGTCCAGCGCGTTCTACTTGCACACGCTGGATCGCTTGAATTTCCAGGGGGATTTTTTCGACTCCGACCTGCTGTTTGAGCAAACCAGCGGCAGTTCGTTGTTCCTGGTGAATCGCCGGCCTGAAGTGCAGTTGCGCAGCCGCGACTTGCGGCTCGGCGGCCTGCCGCTCAACCTGGCGTTCAGCCTGGGCAATTTCGACGAGCAGCCCTCCGGCGCCAACGCGGGCCGCGCGGACATCCAGATCAACGTGCCGGATATCATGTATCCGCTCGGGAAGAATACCAGCGTGCGGGCGGGCGTGGGCTTTCGACAGTTGTTTTACACGACGGGAGATGCCCAGTACCTGGGCCTTGCGCGCGCGGCGTTGATTCAAAACCTGGGCGAGAACGTGCGGGCGTTCGCCGACTACCGCTATCAGCGCGCCGACGGCTACACGCCGCTGCAATCGGATTTCTTCGGGCAGTACCACGCGGTTTCAGCGGGTCTCCAGGTATTCAAAGGCGACTGGCTGCGTCTCGGCATCGACGCGGGCCGCGACCTGGAGTACGATCGGTTCTACAACGTGCAGGCGCGCCTGGAACTTCGCCCCTGGAAGCGCTGGCGCATCGCCACCGGCGCGCGCTACGATCCGAATTTCGGACAGTTTCTCAACGTGGACACGACGGTGCGCGTGCCGCTCAGCTCCACCTTGAGCGTGCAGCACTACACTTTGTGGGACGCGGTCAATAAACGGTTGACGTACAACGACTTCATGATCCAGGACGACGGCCACGACTGGGTAACCAGCCTGATCTACCGAAGCGTCACCAGGGAATTCTTCCTCCAGTTGGCGCTCAAGGCGTTCCCCTTCGACACGCCGTCGGTGGGGCCCAATACGCGCGAGCCGATCCTTCCGCTGTACGAGCAGCGCGGGTTTTTCCGGTAATCGCCCAGGGGCGGGCGCGTCAGGGCCAGGTGCAGCCCACGCCCTACCGCGCGGTGATCTCGAAGCGGCGGATGTCGTAGTTGACGTACGGAAACGTCGCGTTCAGGTCGGGCTGGACCACCCAGTCGTTGAACGGGTCGAGCGGATATTGCGTGGGCAGGGGCGGGATGGCGCCCAGGAATTTATTCACCGTCACGGTTTGCAGGGTGTTGCCGTTGAGCGACGGCCCCTGGCCCGGGCCGTCCAGGATGCGGCCCAGGATGGGCGTGCGGTCGGTGGTGGCGACGCTGGCCGTGAAATTCGCGCTGACCACGAATTGATTGAGCGGCGTGCTGGGGTCGTCCACGTTGAAGGTGACGGTGAAAGTGCGGCGGTCGGCCGAAATGGCCAGCGCCTGGTTGAGGTTACACGAACGACTGGTTCTGCGGATTGGTCTGGCGGTGGTACCAGGTGACGTTTACCCCGTCCCAGAGCACGAAGTCGGTGAATTTATCGTTGTTCGTGACGTCAATAGGTTCGGCGAAGGCGTTGATGAGAATTGCGTAGAGGCCGTTTTGTCCGTCCAGCGCGCCGCCGTCGTTTACGCTGACCAGAAACTGCAGCAAGTTGACGCTGGCTCCACCGGAACCGCCGCCAGAGGTGCCGGAGGGGGTCGCCGTGGGCAGCGTCGCGCCGTCATCCGCCGACAGCGAGTTTCCGGTGTGAGGTCCGGACGCGCATCCCATCAGCACCAGCGCCAGCAGCAGCGCCAGGAGAAGGCGCATCAATCAAACTCCACTCGGTTCTTGCCCATCTCCTTGGCGCGGAACAGCGTCTCGCGCGCCGCGGCCATGACGCTCTCCGCGTCGTTGGCATTGCGCGGATATCCCGCAATGCCGATGCTGGCGGTGATGTGCGCGCCGTCATCCCCCTCGAACATGGCAAACGACTGATTTTCGATCAGGCTGCGAATCCGCTCGCCCTGGTTGCGGGCGTCCGACACCTTGCACTCGGGGAGGATGACGCCGAAAATATCCTCGTCGAGGCGCGCGGCGGTGTCCGTCGCACGAATCGACCGACGAATGAGGCCGGCCGTCTCGCGCAGCACAAAATCCGCGAAGACCTGTCCCTTGCGTTGATTGAGATCGCCGGTGTCGTCCAGGTCGATGAGCACCAGGCTGACGTTTTTTCGATAGCGGCGAGCCCGGCGAATTTCGTGGTCGAGCGCCCAGCCGAACGAGCCCCGCGTGGACAGCCCGGTTATTGGATCCACTCGCGAATCCCGCAGAATTGCCTCAAACGTGTTGAAGGGAACCGAAATGATCTGCGGGCCCTCCGGCCGCGCGGGATAGAATCGATCGAGCGCGGCCGCCTGCACGCCCACCTGGCGGCCCAGTTTTTGCTCCATTGCCGCCCGATGCGCGAGCAGGGATTCCCACTCCCCGCGCGCCTCCGGAGGCTGCGGGCGGCGTCCGGCCAGCAAGCTGATGGCCTCCACGTAGAGGACGTCTCCCAGGTTGGACTTGAGGACCTCGAGTCCGATCTCGTCCTGGCTGTCGAGCCGCGCGTCGCCGGCCAGGCCGAGCGCCTGCCAGAGCGTGAGGTTGGCGGATTGGAATCCTTCCGCGTTGACGTCCTGGGCGGCATCCTGCAGCGCGCCGCCGTTTGAGGGAGTGTCCATCCAGAGCTCCTCGACGATTTCGAAAATGAGGGCGCCTATTTCGGCGGGCCCTGGCAAACCCCTGTTTTGGCCTGCCATCAAGCATGCGACTATGTCCATGTGCGCTTACGACTATAACCACGGGCTTGTAATCACATCAAACGTGTGTTATCATTGTGGTGCAGGGCTGGCGCGCGACACTGCACTTATCAACAATCACGGTTTAAAGCATTTCGTGCATTCTGCCGATGAGAACAACGGCGGAATGCGGATACCGGTGTGAAACGAGGGAGCGTCCTTGCCGGTCTCGACTTGTGGTAAAGTGCGTCGTACTCATGCCATCGCAATGGCCCTGGCAATCCTGCTGTGCTCCGCGGAAGTAAAGGCCGCGCCAAGCGTGGCGCACTTCCAGGCCCGCGTGCACGACGTCCTGGTGGACGTGGTGCAGATCGACCTCACCGATCCCGAAATCGTGGTGCGGCCCCTCGTGCTTCCTGACGACGGGCGCAAGCGCGCCAGCCTGTGGGATTTCGTCCGCCACCACCAACCGCTGGCCGCCATCAACGGGACTTTTTTCGACACCCGCACCTGGCGCGTGACCGGCAACGTCGTGGTGGACGGCGTGCTGGTGCGCGAAGGCTACGTGGGCAACGCCATCGCCTTCGACCGGCAGAATCGGCCGACGATTATCCACAACACCGGCCGCATGGGACGGCACACCGACTGGTCGCGCTTCCCGGCGGCCATGGGCGGCGGGCCGCTCCTCCTCATTGACGGCAAGCTGAGCGTAAACCCCTGGGCCGAAGGCTTCCGCGATCCGGGCCTGTTCCGCCTCACCCGCCGCAGCGCGGTCGGGTACAACAGCAATCAGAAATTGCTGCTGGTTTCCGCCCGCTCGATGGTCAACTTCCATGGCCTCGCGCGCATCATGCAGGCGCTGGGCGCCACCAACGCCATCAGCCTGGACGGCGGGTCATCGTCGGCGCTCTACTACCGCGGCCGCGTGCTGGCCGCCCCCATGCGCAAGCTGACCAACATGCTCGCCATTTTCGAGAAGGCAACCAGACCGGTTCGCCCCGAACTGGGAGCGAACGGCGGGTTCTAGAACCACGATTTCAAGCCGTTCTTGACTTGTTCGCCGGCATCTGGGAGCGAACGCCAGAGGGTTCGTCCCACTCGCGGGGAACTTTGCCGCGACAAAGTCGGTTGGTTGGAGCACCATGGATCTCAACGCGCTTATCGAGCAGAAGGGTCTTCTGCTGACCTTCGGCACCGTCTTCCTGTGGGGACTGGCCATGAACCTCACGCCGTGCGTCTACCCCATGATTCCGATCACCGTGTCGTATTTCGGGGGAATTTCCGGCGGCCGTCCGGGGCGCACGTTCTTCATCGCCCTTCTGTTTGTGATCGGCCTGGCCATCACGTATTCCATCCTCGGCGTGTCCGCCGCGATGGGCGGCCGTCTGTTCGGCGCCTCGCTGGGCAACCCGTGGATGGTGGGCGCGGTCTCGGTGGTGATGGTCGCCATGGGCGCCAGCCTTCTGGGGATGTTCCAGATGACGTTTTCCTCGGGCGTGCTGAGCCGCATTCAGGACCTGCGCGACCGCATGGGATGGGTGGGCGCGCTGTTCTTCGGGCTCGTCGCGGGCATCGTCATGGCGCCCTGCGTGGGCCCCTTCATCGTGAGCCTGCTGGCCTTCGTGGCCACGAAGCGGGACCCGGTCCTGGGTTTCTGGCTGTTCTTCGTGCTGGCCTTTGGGATGGGGCTGCCGTACCTCATCCTGGGGACCTTCACCGGCACCATGAAAGGCCTGCCGCGGCCCGGCATGTGGATGCTCTGGCTGGAGCACTTCTTCGGGGTGGTGCTCATCGGCTTCGCCATCTGGCTGTGGCGCCCGTTCATGCCCGAGGGTCTGGACATGCGGCTGATTGGCGCCTACGCGCTCGCCGCGGGAGTCTACCTTGGATTCATCGACAAGAGCACCGGGACGGCCGGCTTCAACGTCCTCAAGAAAGTCGTCGGTGTCACCGCCGTCGCGGCCGGCCTGTGGATGGTCGCCACCTCATTCACCCCTCAGCCCAAACCGCCCCAGGAGTTCGTCTGGCAGCCGTACTCAAAGGCGCTGCTCGCCCAGGCAAAGGCCGAGGGCAAGCCGGTGATGATTGATTTCTACGCCAGGTGGTGCGCCGCGTGCAACGAATTGGACCACAAGACGTACAGCGATCCCAGGGTGATCGAGGCGGCGCAGCGCTTCGTGCGCATCAAGGCCGACCTGACCAGCGTGCCCGACGGAGATCCTAACAACGACGAGAGCGCGAAGCCCTACGACTTAAAGGGGCTTCCGACGGTCCTCTTCATCGGCCCGGACGGCAGGGAAATCCCGTCGCTGCGCCTTGAGGAATTCGCGCCGCCCGCGCGCATGCTCGAGCTGATGTCGAAGGTTCCCTGAGCCCGGTTTCGGCGGATCATTTTCTATTGCGGCCTCATCGTACCCGCGGCGCTCACCCCTCCGTCCTCGCTACGAACCTGACTGCCGAAACGGGCTGAGCACCGGGTAGCGCAGGATTCAACCCCGCGCTTCAGAAGACATCCTGAGCACGCGCGCCTCGTAAGGGATGCGCCCCATGCACGGAAGCGATGGGGCAGGCAGGTCGCAGGGCGCCGTGTTTCATGGAGGTTGTTCGCGCGCGATGTCCTGGCTGCCACCGTCCTCGGAAGGCAAGCAGCTCTTTGGAATCGGCATCATCACGGTGATGCTGACGCTTGTCCTGTTAGGCGCCTGGCACTACATGGCGGCGCTCCGCGTGCACAACGAGACCGACATCCGCAACCAGGCCAGCGTGCTCGCGTCGAGCCTCGCCAACGTCGATGCGGCAACTGCCTCGAAGATCATCGCCAGCGTGGACGGGCGGATGGTGTCCCTCGGCGGTCCGCTGGAAGCCGTGCTGGTGCAGGGCGAGCGGGGGACGGTCCTGGCCAGCGGAACCCCCGACGACGTCGGCAAGCCGTATGAAACCGCCGAGGCCCGCATCCACTCCCGCTGGTCGAGCGCGGCGCTGGGCAAGGCGCCGGCCGGAGAGAACACCCTGTACGTCTTTGCGCCGTCCAGCAATGCCTCCGAAGCGGCCAGCAGGCTGTCCGTGGCGTTCGCCGCCAGCCTGCTGCTCGGGCTGCTGTTCATCCCCTTCTTCTTCCTGCTCAACCGCAGCTACGTGGCTCCCGTCCACCGCCTCGCGGAAGCCAACCGCGCGGCCCTTGGCAAGCCGGGCAACATCGTGCCGGCCGCCAGCTTTCCGCCGGGTGACCTGCGCGACGTCGTGACCCATCGCAACCAGGTCCTGGAGACGCTGAAGGTCAAGGAAGAAGCGCTGGGACGCCGCACCAGCGACATGGAAGCGCTCTACGAGTATTCCCAGAAGGTGGGCCTGTCCCGCGAGGCGCCCGACATCCCAGACCTCGCGCTCACCTTCCTCTCCCGCTCGGTGGATTACGACATGGCCGCCATGCTGGTCTTCACCGACATGCAGCGCAGCCTGAACATGCGCTCGCGGGGGCCCATCAGCGAGATGCTGGCGGCCGACGTGGAGCGCCTCGCGGTGGACGCGCACTACGAGAAGTCGGGGATTTTGCTGGAAGGCGAGAAGCTGGATACCGCGCACAGCATCGCCGACGTGCGCGCCGCGAAACTGGATGGGAAATTCAAGTCGCTGCACTGGGCGCCCATCACGGTGGAGCGCAAGCAGGTCGGCATCCTGGGGTTCATGGCGCTGCCCGACAAGCACTTCAGCACGGACGCCGTCCGCTTTCTGAACATCCTCGCGCAGAACACCTCGCTGGCCCTGGAAAAGCTGCACGTGATGCGCATCGAGGAGACCCAGCGCTTCCGCAACGTGCTGGAGCATCTCGCTGAGGGCGTCGTGCTGGTGCGCCAGGGTGGGGATTGGGCGCTGGCCACCGGCCCCACCCGCGAGTTCCACGCCATCATCTGCGGGCCCGATGCCGCGGGGACGACCGAGCACTCGCGCCAGTGCCCTATCGGCCTGCTGGGCCTGGACGTGTTCCACAGCCAGAACTCCATCACCCGCGAGATTGCGCGCGACGAGCGCACCTTCATCCTCAACGGCACCTTCGTGCGCTCCAGCACGGCCGGCGAGCAGGGCGCCGTCATCAGCATCCGCGACGTGACCGAAGAGCGCACCACCCAGCAGCAGCTCTTCCAGGCCTCCAAGCTGGCCTCTCTGGGAGAGCTGGCCGCGGGCGTGGCCCACGAGGTGAACAACCCGCTCACCGGTATCCTGGGCTTCACCGAGCTCTTGATGTCACGCGAGGACATCAGTCCGGAGACGTACGAGAGCCTGCAGGACATCCACGCGCTGGCCCGCCGCACCGCGCAGATCACCATGGACCTGCTCATCTTCGCCCGCGTGCAGCGCGAGGGCGGCTTCCAGCCCGTCGACCTGCGCGGCGTGGTGGACGACACCATCAAGCTGCTGGAGACCGGCTACCGCAACCTCAACCTCGAGCTGGTGGCCGAGATGGGCAACGGCGAGACGCCGCTGTACGCGGTCGGCGACCAGAACAAGATCCAGCAGATCGTGCTCAACCTCGCGCAGAACGCGAAGGACGCCATCACCATGTCTGGCAAGGGCTCGCGCATCGTGTTTCGCGGCTACCGCCAGAAAGAAGAAATGGTGGTGGAAGTCGAGGACGACGGGCCGGGAATACCGGATCGGGTGCGGGCCAAGATTTTCGAGCCGTTCTTCACCACCAAGCCGGTCGGGAAGGGGACTGGCCTGGGACTTGCCATCGTGAACCGCATCGTCGAGGAGCACAAGGGCAAGCTGGTGGTGGACAGTGACGAGGGACGCGGCACGCGATTCCGCATCACGCTGCCGGCCGCGACCGCGGAAGCCATCGCGAAAATGCCCCCGCCCACGGTGGATCCCCGCCAGCGCGCCGCGCCACCGGTCCCGCGCGGCGCCGCCGCCCGCGCCTCGGTGCGCGAGGGGGACGAGTTGCTGCAGCCGCCGCGCCCGTCAAGTCCCACGGAAGCGCCGGCCGAAGTGGGAAAGGGGACGGTGCTGGTGCTCGACGACGAAGACACCGTGCTCAAGTTCGTCACCCGCACGCTGGAGCGCGATGGTCTCGTCGTGCATTCCACGTCCGATCCGGAGGAGGCCATGGCGCTCATCGGGGAGCACCAGCCGGACCTGTTGTTGCTGGATTTCCGCATGCCGGACATGACCGGCGAGGAACTTTACCGCCAGGTGGTGGACAGCAATCCCTCGTGGGCCAACCGCGTGGTATTTCTCACCGGCGACGCGACCGGCGATGAAATTCAGGGATTCCTCAAACAGACCGGCGCGCCGGCTCTCACCAAGCCCATCGGTATCCGCGATTTGCGTGATTTCGTGCAGAAGAAGCTGGCCGAAGTGCGCGGCGTGCCGCCGGTCGTGTGAGCATCGAGACCGACCGCCTGCGGGAACAGCGGGACGCGCTGGCTCAGTCCAAGGGCAGCCGCTTTTATTTCACGCTTCCAAGATGACCCGTCGCGAAAACCGCGCGCAGGAAATCATCCTCACCCACGCGGGTGCCGATTTCGACGGACTGGCTTCCATGGTGTGCGCTCGAAAACTGTATCCGGCGGCGCGCATGCTGCTCTGCGGCGCGGTGGATCCCACTGTCCGCGAATTTCTGGCCATGTACCGCGCGCACTTCCCGGTGGAAACCGCGCGCGCCGTGGAGAAAATCGACATCGCGCGCCTGATCCTGGTGGACGTGCAGGTGCCCTCGCGGCTGGGCGAATTTCGCGAGCGGGTCGCCCAGCCCGGCATCGAGGTCCACGTCTACGATCACCACCCGCCCACGCTGGAAAGCGTGCGGGGCGACTACGCGTGCATCGAGACGGTGGGCGCAACCACCACCATCCTGGTGGAAAAGCTTGCCGAAAAAGAGGCCCAGGTGTCACCCATGGAAGCGACCCTGTTCGCGCTGGGAATCTACGAGGAAACCGGGAGCCTGACATTTCCGGACACGACCACCCGCGACCTGCAAGCGGTTGCCTGGCTCCTGGAGCGGGGCGCGAACCTGCAGATGGTGTCCGACTACATGCATCACACGCTGCGCGCCGAGCAGCGGGAATTACTCAACGCCCTGCTGGGCAGCGCCCAAACCCACGTCATCAAGGGGGTGCAGGTGCTCATCGCGTGCGGTGAGCGCGAGGACTTCCTTGGAGAACTGGCCGGCCTGGCGCACCGCATGATGGATCTCGAGCGGCCGGATACCCTCATCGTCATCGTTCGCATGAAGCAACGGGTGTACGTCGTGGGCCGCAGCCGCGAGCTGGGCTTCAACGTGGCGACCGTGATGCAGCGCCTGGGCGGCGGCGGACACATGCGCGCGGCCTCGGCGTCGGTGCGCGGCTCCACCGTCCATGAAGTGCGCGGCGAGGTGCTGCGGCTGCTGCGCGAATTGCCCACGGCGGCGGTGAGCGCCCGCGCGGTGATGAGCGCGCCGGTGCAGCACATCGACGTCACCGACAGCCTCCCCACCATGGAGGAGGCGCGCGGGCTGCTCGTCCGCTACGGGCACAGCGCGCTGCCCGTGCTGCGGGAAGGCGCGCTGGTCGGGCTCCTGGGGCGTCGCGAAGTGGACAAAGCGGTCAACCACGGCCTGGGTCACGCGCCGCTGACCGCATTTCTGGCGCCGGCGCCGGAGACGGTTTCCCCGGATACGGCGCTGGCGGAATTGCAGCGGCGCTTTGCCGACGAGCAGGTGAGCCGCATCCCGGTCGTCGACGAGGGCCGCCTGGTGGGGATCGTGACCCGCACGGACCTTCTCGAGGCACTCTACGGCCAGCAGCCGGCCCCGCCGGCCTCCGAAGTGGAGCGGGACACGCTCGACCGGCTGGCCGCGCTTCCGGAGTTCTTGCAGCGGCTGCTGCGCGAGGCGGGAAGGGTAGGGGACGCGCTGGACCTGCCGGTGTACGCGGTGGGCGGCTTCGTGCGCGACGTGCTGCTGGGGGTGGAAAATCTGGATCTGGACCTGGTGGTCGAGGGCGACGGAATCCGTTACGCACAGACGCTTGCCCAGGCCCTGGGCGGACGGTCGCGGCCCCATGAGAAATTCCAGACCGCGGTCGTGGTGGCGGCCATTCGGGGACGCGAGACCGATCCGTACGGCGCCGAGCCCCGCGAGATCAAGATCGACGTGGCGTCGTCGCGCCTGGAATTCTACACGCGCCCGGCCGCGCTCCCCGACGTGGTGGGCTCGACGCTCAAGCAAGACCTTTGGCGGCGCGACTTCACCATCAACGCCATGGCGATCGGCGTGAACTCCTACCACTACGGCAAGCTCTTCGATTTCTTCGCCGCGCGCCGCGACCTGCGCGACGGCGTGGTGCGCGTGCTGCACAGCCTGTCGTTCGTGGACGATCCGACGCGCATCTTTCGCGCCATCAAGTTCGAGCAGCGCTACCACTTTCGCATGGACCCGCACACCGAGTCGCTGCTGCGGCGCGCGATCAGCGACGAGCTGCTAGAGCAGCTCTCGCCCAAGCGCATCCGCGGCGAATTCACGCAAATCCTCAGCGAATTGCGACCGCTGCCGGCAATCCTGCGCATGGATCAGCTGCGGGTGCTGCGCCTGATCCATCCCCGCCTGCGCATGAGCGAGCGGGTGCGCGATCTGCTGGAATCGGTGACGGCCACCCTGCTGCCGTATGAGGACATGATCCGCAGCGAGGGTCTGCAGCGTTGGCTCATCTACTTCCGCGCGCTCATTGCGGGGCTGTCCGAGGAGGCGATGGATGAGGTGGGCGAGCGCTACCGCATCTCCACCGACAGTCGGCGGCGCATGCTGTTGTCCCGTGAGACGGTGCGCCATCTGCTGCGCCGGCTGTACCGCACGCGGCTGCTGCCCAGCGAGGTGCACGCGCTGCTCTCGCCGCTGCCGCTGGAGATGGTGCTTTACCTGCTGGCGCGCTGCAAGGCGCGGCCCATCAAGGAGAAGGTCATGCTCTTCCTGGATCGGCTGCGGCACGCTCGGCCGCTGGTCCGGGGGAGCGATCTCAGGGCGTGGGGAATTCCGCCCGGTCGCGAGCTCGGAAAGGCCTTGCAGGTCCTGATGAACGCGCAGCTGGATGGCAAGATCCGCACCCGCGAGGAGGCCCGGGAGTACCTGGAGGAACAGGAAATCGTGGCCAACTGGACGTAGACACCCACTTCATGGAAGCGATTTCAACATCCCGGCGCAAGCGCATCCTGAGCGGCATGCGCCCCACCGGCAAGCTCCACGTCGGCCACCTCATGGGGGCCATCGAGAACTGGAAGCGCCTGCAAGACGAGTTCGAGTGCTTCTACATGGTGGCCGACTGGCACGCGCTCACCACCGCCTACCGGGAGCCGCAGGAAATCCGCGCGCGGGTTCACGAGATGGTGCTCGACTACATGGCGGGGGGCGTTGATCCGGAGCGCTGCGTTTTCTACGTGCAGTCCGACGTTCCGGAAATTGCCCAACTGCACCTCCTGCTCTCGATGATCGTGCCGGTGTCCTGGCTGGAGCGCAGTCCCTCATACAAGGACCAGATCACCCAGCTGGGCAGCGACATCGCCACCTACGGATTTCTCGGATATCCGGTGCTGATGACCTGCGACATCATCATCTTCAAGGCCCAGGTCGTGCCGGTGGGACAGGATCAAGTGCCCCACCTGGAGTTGTGCCGCGAGATCGTGCGCCGCTTCAACGGGTTCTACGGGCCGGTGTTTCCCGAGCCGCATCCCCGTTTGACCCGCTTCGCGGCGGTGCCCGGGCTGGACGGGCGCAAGATGAGCAAGTCTTACGGCAACGATATTTTGCTGGCTGACGAGCCGGATACCATTCGCCAGAAAATGCGCAACGTGCTGACCGATCCGGGCAAGGTGTACAAGGGCGATCCCGGTCGACCGGAAATCTGCACGGTCTATTATTTTCACAAAATCTACAACCAGGCCGAGGAAAAGGAGATTTTCGAGGGCTGCCACAGCGGCGCGCTGGGCTGCGTGGACTGCAAGAAGCGCTGCAGCGAGGCCATCGTTCGTGGGCTGGAGCCGCTCCAGGAGCGCCGCCGGGCACTGGCCGCAAATCCCGGAGCGATTGACGAGATGCTGCGCGAGGGCGGCATGCGCGCCCGGGAGGTGGCCCGCGAGACGCTGGCCGAGGCGCGCGAGGTGATGGGCCTGGGAGCCCCCCGGATCTAGCGATGACTGACGCCGTCGAGCACCAGGAGGAGGGCCCGCGCTCCGGATACCAGGTGAAAACCCACCTGTTCGAGGGGCCGCTCGACCTGCTGCTTTATCTGGTGAGCAAGCAGAAGCTCGACATCACCGAGATGAGCCTGGCGAAGGTGGCCGAAGAATACTGGGCCTACCTGAAGATGCTGCAGACGCTGGATCTCGACGTTGAGTCGTCGTATCTGGTGGTCTTCGCATGCCTGCTTGAGTTGAAGTCGCGCCTGCTCTTGCCGCCGGAGCCGGAGCCGCCCGACGAGATGGATTTCGACCTGGGCGACACCGCGGAGTTCGACCTCGTGGAGCGGCTCAAGGAGTACAAGAAATACAAGGAAGCCAGCCTCGTGCTGCAGGAGCGCGAGCGCGAGGCCATGCAGGTGTTTCCGCGGCCCATCGACGAGGAGGAGGCCATCGAGCCGCCAACCCTCGACGTATCCCTGCCGGACTTGCTGGAGGCGCTGCGCGGCGTGCTGGAGAGCTACCAGAAGCGCAGCAAGAAGAAGGAAGGCCTCACCATGGAGCGGGTCGCCGTCTCGGTGCCCCAGCGCATGCGCGAGATCGTGAGCTTTCTGCGCCCGGACAAGACGTTTCAATTCACCGAGCTGTTTGAAGGCGAGGCGACTCGCGACCAGATCATCGTGACTTTCCTGGCGATTCTGGAATTGACCCGCCTCGCGCGCATCCGCATCTGGCAGGAGGTCACCAGCGGCCCGATTTTCGTGGAGCGCGCGGAGGATGTTTCGTCGCGGGAATTGCTGCTGGAGGAATTGATGCTTCTCGAAGAGGGCGGCGCCTCTCCGGGAAAAAAACGGCGTCGCGGCACCGGCCCGCCCCGCAAGCCGCCGCGCTCGGAGGACGTCGAGTCGCTGCCGCTGCCTTCGCTGGAAATGGACAAGCCCCGCGAGGAAGAGCCGGTATGATTTTTGTGCATCTTAAGGTGCCTGTCGGTGCCGGGATGCCGCGATTTCAATGATAGAGCCCTGAAGGATGTCCCGATGACCACGCAGTCTACAACCGAAGCGCCGCCTCGCGAGCACCTTGCCATTCTCGAGGCCATCTTGTTTTCCAGCACGCGCCCGCAGCCGGTGGATTCTCTGAAGACCCTCACCGGCTGGCAGTCGCGCTACATCGAGCAAGCCATGAACATGTTGATGGACGAGTACGCCGAGCGCGGCATCCAGATCCGCATGGTGGCGAACGGCTGGCAGATGGTCACCTCGCCGGCGGTGGCCCCGGTGGTGGAAAAGATGCACGCCCAGGCGTCGCGCAGCGCGCTGTCCCGGGCGGCGATGGAGACCCTGGCCATCATCGCGTATCGCCAGCCGGTCACGCGCGCGCAGATCGAAGCGCTGCGCGGCGTGAAAGTGGACCATATCATCCCGCAGTTGTTCGAGAAGAACTTTATTCGGGAATTGGGGCGCGCGCAGGCCCCGGGCCGTCCGATGCTGCTCGGCACGACGCGGCACTTCCTGACCCACTTCGGTCTGAAAAACCTCGACGACCTGCCCGAATTGCCCCCCGACGAGACGCTCTCGGACGTGAACCTCCAGCACCGCGTGGCCGACGCGCTTGACGCGGCGGAGCACCAGGCGGCGGAGCAGTTGTCATTCGGGGACTGAGCCGCTGAACACCATGGAGGGCATGCTGGGATTTGCCAGGCGTCCTTCTCACTGTGAGCGGGATAGCCTTCGTACCCCGGGCGACCTGAAGCACTCCCGGTCTTTCGCCTACCCGCTGAAGGGGGTGCTCGTCGATACCTCCCGGGTCGGCGTGTTTTTCCGCGCGGAAATCGAACAGTTGTTCTACAACGCGTTCATCATCGAAATGCTGGGCAGGAACGCCGCCAGTGTGACGATGCCCACGATGATGCCGACCACCACCATGATCAGGGGTTCCAGGAGCGACGACACTCTGCTCAGCGAGTGATCAATCTCCTCCTCAAACAGGCGGACTGCGCAGCGCATCATCTCGCCCAGGCGCCCGGTTTCCTCGCCGACCTCCACCAGTTTGAGGACGACCTCCGGGAACATGCCCAGGGTGCGGCTGGCCGACGTGAACGTGCCGCCCTCCATCATCAGCTTCTGGGCGACGTACATGTTGATGCTCATGTCAACGCTTGCCCCGGCGTTCTCGGCGACACGGAGGGTGTGACCCAGATCCACGCCGGCGTCGAGCAGCGTGGACAGCAGGTAAAGTATGTTGGCGGCCTCTTGCTTGACCATGGTGGGGCCGGCCACCGGAATCTTGCGCAAGCGGCGCTGCACCTGCATGCGCCCCTCGCGGGTGGTGTACCAGCGCGAGAAGCGTCGGTAGGCGAAGATCGCAAGGCCCACAACGGTGAGAATGGCGATCGGGTTGGTGGCCGCCTGTGAGAAACCCAGGACGACGCGGGTGATGAGCGGCAGTTCGACGCCGACCTGCTCGAAGCTGGGCACCATCGTCGGCAGGATGAAGTAGGTGAAAATCCCCAGCACGATGACCGAAACCACGGCCACCGCAACGGGATAGGCGAAGGCGCCGGTAATGCGCCGCGAAATTCGCACGTTGCGCTCCAGGACCTCGGTGAGACGCCCCAGGTTGGATTCGAGGTTGCCGCTCACTTCGGCCGCCTCAATCAACGTGACGTAGAATGCGTTGAAGGCGCGCGGAAACCGCTTCATGCTCTTGGAGAGCGACTGCCCGCGATCAATGTCGGCGGACATGCCCATGAAGATCATGTTGAGTGCCGGCGAGTCGCCCTGGGAAACCACCTCGAGCGCGCGCGGAAGGCTGATGCCGGAGCGGAGCAGCACGCTGAGCTGCCGCGTGTACACGGCAAGCGCCACCAGGCTGACCCCGCTGTCCGGGATACCCTTTTTCTTCTCCTGGACTTCAAGCTCGACCAGCTCCAGCACGCGGCCGTAGTTGTTCTCGAGCATGCGCCGCGCCGGATACGAGCCTGGCGCCCGAATGGTGCCCTGCAGCAACTCGTCGTCTGGGCTGAGCACCTTGAATCGAAAAAGAATCAAGGGCCAGTATGCGTCCTCATCCGCTGTCTCCCTTGCGACCCGGGACACCAGGAAGTGTCCCGCTCACACCCTCCCTCATCACGTCCTGGTGGACCCAGGTCAATAGTCAGCCAATCGGATGCTGTTGTCGAAATTGATCGAAGAGTCGAATTATAAACGACGAGTCAAGCCGCATGAAATCAGGCGGAAGCGAGGAACGCTCCTCGAGGCTGCGCGATGCTCGGCCTGGCGGATCCACCCTGGAAGGTGACCAGGTGCCCAACCGTATTGAGCTTTTTCTGCCGTAGCACCGCCGCCATCTGCTGGAACAGGCGATGGGTCATCACCGTGTCTCCGAGCGCCCGGTGGAACGTTTCCTTCTCGACCCGCAGCGCCTTGGCGAGACCGCCCAGGCTGTAGTCGGGCAGCTTGTAGCAGCGACGCGCCAGCAGCAGCGTGTCGAGCACCAGATTTTTTAGCATGGGACGCTGCGCCTCGCCGAACTGAACGGCGAGAAATCCCAGGTCGAACGGTGCGTTGTGAGCCACCAGCACGGAGCCTTCCGCCATTTCGCAAATCCGATCGACAATCTCCTGGAAGCGCGGTTTTCCCCAGACCATGGCATCGGTAATGCCCGACACCCGGGAGGCGTCCTCCGGAATGGCGCGGTCTGGATACACCAGCGTGTCAAAGGTCTTCTCGATCTGGCCGGCGCGGGTCCGCACCATGGCAATTTCCACGATGCGGTCGCCGCAGTCGGGATACAGGCCGGTGGTCTCGGTATCGAAGAACGTGACAGGTACCTGAGCGATATTTGACAATAGCAATGCTGAGCTCATGGGCGGCAACACTCCCAAAAAAACGAGATGGTAAAATGTGCGGCGCGAAAAGAAAAACACGTGCGTCAAAATCAACACACGACTGGGCTGGGAGCCCCATGCGCCGCGCTGTGAGCCGTGTCCGGCCTCGCTACCGAGTCGTTTTCGGCCTCGCTACCGAGTCGTTTTCGGCCCCTGGGGTCATGGTTCGTTCTTGAGGAATTTTCTCCTGCATGCGAATCTTGATGAATATTCTTCAAGGCCGGGCGGCTTGTGGCCGCACCTCGCTCCGACTATAATGAGGCGATGAATACCGCCGGCCTCCTGCCAGCCCCTTCCCCGATCGTCCCCGCCTCCCCGGCGACCGCCCCTGGACCGCACGCCCTTCCCTGGACCGACGAGGAAGAGACCGCCTTCGTGGCGCTGCAGAACGGCCTGCGCCCGCTCTGGCAGTCCATCGTCGACGACCCCTACAAGGAGCAGACCGTTGTGGTCCTCCCCTCGATGTCGCTGGACTCCGAGGAGATGCACAAGCTCAAGGGAATCGTCCACTACGAGGAGCGCATGCTTTTCATGCTCATCTTCTTGAGGATGCTGGGCACTCGTGTCATCTTCGTGACCTCGCAGCCCATCCACCCCAGCATCATCGACTATTACTTGCAGCTGCTCCCCGGCATTCCGGCCTCGCACGCGCGCCGCCGGCTGCACATGCTGAGCGCGCACGACGCCTCGATCCGCCCTCTGACGGAGAAGATCCTCGAGCGCCCGGCCCTGATCCAGCGCATCCGCCACTGCATCGGCGGGGCTGACCACGTCCAGATGGTTGCGTTCAACGTCACTCCCATGGAGCGCAAGCTCTCCCTTGCGCTGGGCGTTCCGCTGTTCGGTCCGCGCGCCGCGCACCTTCCCTTCGGGCAGAAGAGCGGGTCCCGCAAGCTGTTCGGCGAGGTCGGCGTGCCCTGTCCGCCGGGCCACGAGGATCTCCGCGACGAGGGAGACATCGCCGAGGCGCTGGTGGATCTGTACCTGCGCGACCGCCAGATGCGCCGCGCGGTCATCAAGCTCAACGACGGATTCTCCGGCGACGGCAACGCCATCTACCCCATGACGGCGCTCGAGCATGCGTCCGCAACCGGCAAGCTGACCGCGCGCAGTGGAAAAACGGTGGTGCTCAACACCCTCGAGCCGCTCACCCGCTTTCAGGCGGTGGGCGTCGGCTGGGACTCCTATCTGGCGAAATTCCGCCAGATGCACGGCATCGTGGAAGGCTTCATCGAGGGCCGCCGCAAGACGTCCCCCAGCGTCCAGTTGCGCCTGACGCCACTCGGCGAGGTGGAGATCGTCTCCACCCACGACCAGATCCTGGGCGGGCCCGGCGGCCAGGTGTTCATCGGCTGCCGCTTTCCCGCGCGCAAGGTGTACCGCCAACAGCTCCACGAGGCGGGGATGCGGGTCGGCCGCCGGCTGGTGGAGGCGGGCGTGATGTCGCGGCTGTCCATCGACTTTGTGGCGGTGCCCTCTAAAGGCGGGGAGTGGGACGTGCAGGCCGTCGAGATCAACCTCCGCAAGGGCGGCACCACGCATCCCTACCGCACCCTCGAGCTGCTCACCGGCGGCTCCTATTATCCAGATCGCGGGCTGTTCGTGACCGGCTCCGGCGACGTGAAGTATTATCTCAGCTCGGACAACATCGAGTCGACGAGCATCCACGGGCTGCTTCCCGAAGATCTCATCGACATCACCACCTACACGCGGCTGCACTACCGCTCGTCCACCAACACCGGCGCGGTGTTTCACATGATCGGCGCGCTCTCCGAGTTCGGCAAGGTCGGAGTGACCTGCATCGGCGACAGCCGCCGCGAGGCCCAGGCTCTTTACCAGCGCGCCGTGCAGAAGCTCACCGAGGAGGCGACGTCCACGCGCTGGATGGTGCGCGCCTGGTAAGCGGCGCGAGACACCGCGCACGGCAGCGCACCATGGACGGACACGCGCATGGTAGCGTGTCATGAACGGACACCGCGCATGGCAGCGTGTCATGGACGGACACCGCGCATGGTAGCGGGTCGTGGACGGACACCGCGCAGGGTAGCGGGTCGTGGACGGACACCGCGCAGGGTAGCGTGTCGTGGACGGACACCGCGCAGGGTAGCGTGTCATGGACGGACACCGCGCAGGGTAGCGTGTCGCGGCTG
>VGFD01000017.1 GCA_016868975.1 Armatimonadota bacterium
AACCGTGGACTCAACGTACTCCGGAAGACCGGCATTGGCCAGGTCGCGAATCGCGCGCTTCGCGTGCGGCGAGCCGTCGTATGCGATACATATCTTCATCGTCGGGGCCTCCTCTGGTCACCACGCAGACACGCCGGGTGCCTGAGGGTGTTTGAAATGGCGCCAGTTCAAGCACCCTCTTTAGATTTCCGTTCCCATCGGGACCGGCTCCGGCTTGCGCCACTCTCCCTGCGAGCGGATAATCGTGCGAAACACGTCCGACTCGGTGACAATTCCCACCAGGCGGCCATTGTCCACCACCGGAATTCCCCCGACCTTGCGCCGGTACATGAGCATGGCGACCTTCTCGAACGGGTCGTCTGAGCGTACGGTCGCCACGTCGTCAGCCATGAACTCCTCGACCGGCGTGCGGGCCAGGGCGTAGCCAAGTTCCCAGAGCGACATGCTGGTGGCCCGCGAGGGCCGCGCGTCCCGCAGGTCGCGATCGGTGACGATGCCGATCAGGCTGCCGTCGCGCACCACCGGGAGCCGGCGGACGTTGCGCGCCCGCATGAGATTGATGGCATCCGCCAGTGGCGTGGACGCATCCACGGTGATGGGGTCTCGCGTCATGATCTCGTGCACTTGCATGGGGGCACCTCCTTCACGGCTTTCCTTCACGATACAACCGCGCGGGCCGTCGGAGCAAGCGGCCCGGCCCGTATCCCAGTCTCCTCCGCCGACCCGATTTTCAGGTGTCTACCCGATTGTGGACCACTGGAGCCGAAGCGTACCATGCCCCCGTCAGCTCATAAAGGGGGTCTCCATGCAAGCTCTCAGTGCGCAACTCGACATGACCGTGGTGCCCGACCTCGTCGCGCCTCACGTGGTAGTGGATGGCGTGGTGGACGACAGCAACTGCAAGGATCTCGCCGCGACGCTCGACGGGCTCATGCACCGCGACCATACGTGCGTCGTGGTGGATCTTGACCGCGTGCGCTTCATGGATTCCGCGGCCGTCCGCGTGCTGGTTCGCGCCCAGGAAAAGCAGCGCAGCCGCCGCCGGGATCTGCGCATCGGCTCGGTGTCGGAGCCGGTGCGGCACCTTTTCACCGTATTGCAGCTTGGCTACATGCTGCCTTTTGCCGCCAAGCAGCCGGCAAATCCGCCGCCGCGCGACGATCAGGAAGCGCGCCGGCGCGTGCGGGCGCTTTTCGATCCACCGCTGCGAAGAAAATAGAGTACCCGCCTCTCCGTCGACCGCCCGATGGGTGCGGGTCTCGACTCGCGCTACGCTGCCGGCGGAGAGGAGATGGTGTCATGGACTTTCACAGCAACAAGATTCTCGTACCGGTGGAACTGGACGACGCCCCGCCGAGACTATTGGACGACGCGGCCCGGCTTGCGCGCAAACTGGGCTCCAAGCTCATCGTGCTGCACGTGATCGACATCCGTCCGCTGGTGGCCGACTTCGCCGTCATCCCACCCATCGAGGAGCTGCACGCATTCGCCAACGAAACGTTACAATCGTGGTGCGATAAGCTCGATGACCTGAAAACCGACGTGGTCATTCTGCACGGCAACGTCGTGGAAGAAATCCTCGACTACGCGGACACGGTGGACGCCGACCTGATCATGATGAGCACCCACGGGCGCCGCGGCGTGGAGCGCCTGGTGCTGGGCAGCACCGCGGAGCGCGTGGTGCGCCATTCCCAGCGTCCGGTGCTGACCCTGCGGATGATGCCGGCTCGAGTCACTGCCTGATAATTCACCTCGGTTTCTCACCCGAGGTGAATTAGTCTGGGGATATGTAGGCAATTTCTCGCCGCGCCCGTTAGGATAAGGACATGACAGTTTCCACGACAACGGCGGAGCGCCTGGAAAATCCCCCGATGCCCGAGGAGAAACTCGGGCTGACCACCCTTGAAGCACGCCAGCGGCTGGCGCGCCACGGGCCCAACCGGCTGCCCGAACCCCCGCCGGCCAGCCTGACGGCCCAGGTGATCGAGCAGGTGGCCAGCCCTCTCGTCCTGACCCTGCTGGCCGCCGCCGTGGTGGCCACCATAAACGGCTTCTCCCAGGGCGGCGCCGCCACTTTCCTGGAGCGCTTCGGCGACGCGCTGGCCATTGGCGCAATTGTTGTCCTCAACGCATTCCTCGGCGTGTTCCAGGAACGCCGCGCGCAATCCGCGCTGCACGCGCTCCAACGCATGGTGGAGGTTGTCGCGCGGGTGCGCCGCGACGGCCAGAGCGTGATGATTCCCGCCAGCGAGATCGTGCCGGGAGACGTGATTGAAATACAGGCCGGTGACGCCGTGGCGGCGGACGCCGTGCTCCTGCGCGCGGCCTTTCTGGCCACCCAGGAGAGCGCGCTGACCGGCGAGAGCACCCTGGTCGAAAAATCGCAGCTCCCGGCCGACCCGCAAACTCCGCCGCTCGAGCGCCACGACCGCCTGTTCGCCGGCACCAACGTGGTCCGCGGCAGCGGGCTCGCCGAAGTGCTGGCCACCGGCGAGCACACCGAGCTGGGCCGAATCGGCGTCCTGATGCGGGGCATCGCCGCGGAGAAAACGCCCTTGCAAGCCCAGCTCGAGCGCTTTGGCAGGTCGATCCTCTGGATCTGCCTGGCTCTCTCGGCCGCGCTCATGGCCTGGGGATGGCTGCAGGGCGGACGCACGCTCTCCGAGTTGCTGCTGCAGGCAGTCAGCCTCGCGGTGGCAGCCATTCCGGAGGGGCTGCCGGCCATCACCACCATCACGCTGGCGCTGGGCCTGCAGCGGATGGCCCGACGGGGCGCCCTGGTGCGCCGCCTGAGCGCAGTTGAGACGCTGGGCGCCGCGACGGTCATCTGCACGGACAAGACCGGGACGCTCACCCGCAACGAGATGTCGGTGCGCGAAGCGTGGTGGCCAGGGAATGGCGCGGCCGTCATCCGCGGCGAGGGCTACGCGCCGCTCGGCGAAGTGGACGGCGGCACGATTCCCGATGCGCTGCTCGCCTGCGCGGCCCTGTGCAACGACGCGCGGATCCGCTGCGATGAGAGCGGCGCGTGGCGAGCCCTGGGAGATCCCACTGAAGCGGCGCTCGTCGCGCTGGTGGAGCGGGCGGGCCGGCCGGTCGAGGCGCTGCGCGCAAGCCATCCACGGCTCGCGGAATTTCCCTTTGACACGTCGCGCAAGCGCATGGCCGTCGTGGTCCGCGACGGCGACGGGTCGCGCGGCTACGTGAAGGGCGCGGTGGAGGCGCTGCTGCCGCTGTGCGCCGACGAGGAAGCCACGCTGGCGACGGCCGCGCGCGAAGCGGAGCGGATGGCGGCGGCCGGCATGCGGGTGCTGCTGCTCGCCTGGCGCACGCTGGACGTTGACGGGCACGAGACGGCGGAGAGTGTCGAGCGCGATCTTCACCTGGCGGGCCTCGTGGGCATGCTCGATCCGCCCCGCGACGGCGTTCCGGAGGCGGTGGCCGGGTGCCGCGCGGCCGGCGTGCAGAGCATCATGATCACCGGAGATCATCCCGCCACGGCCCGCGCGATCGCTTCAGACATCGGGCTCTGGCAGCCAGGCGACGAGATTCTCAGCGGCCAGGATCTGGGCGCCTTCGGTACCAACCGTCTGGCCGGGCGCGTCGATCACATCCGCATTTTCGCGCGCACCACCGCCGAGCAGAAGCTCGAGATCGTGCGCGCGCTGAAGCGCCGTAATCACGTGGTCGCCATGACCGGGGACGGGGTGAACGACGCGCCGGCCCTGCGCGAGGCGCACATCGGCGTGGCCATGGGACGGAGCGGCACCGACGTGGCGCGTGAAGCCGCCGATCTGGTGCTCGCCGACGACAACTACGCCACCATCGTGGCCGCCGTCCGCGAGGGCCGCGGCATTTATCGAAACATCCAGAAATTCATCTTCTTCCTGCTCTCCTCCAACGCCGGTCTCGTCATCGCGGTGTTCGTGGCCTCATTGTTTCCCCACTGGCCTCCGCTCACGCCGCTCATGATCTTGTGGATCAACCTAGTGACCAACGCGCTTCCCGCGCTGGCCCTGGGCGTGG
This sequence comes from Armatimonadota bacterium, assembly GCA_016868975.1. Classification (GTDB taxonomy): domain Bacteria; phylum Vulcanimicrobiota; class Xenobia; order RGZZ01; family RGZZ01; genus VGFD01. The sequence continues at coordinate 4,027 of VGFD01000017.1, forward strand.
ACCACAGCAGCGCGGAAATCATGGCCGAGCGTCCGCGCAGCGCGGATCAGGCGCTGATGCAACCGCGCGACTACCTGGGCATTGCGTATGTCGGCACGGTCATGGCGGTTTGCGCGCTGGTGCCGTATTTCACGGAGCAGCCGGAAATCGCGCGCACCATGTCCTTCGGGATACTGGCGCTGTCACCGCTGTTCCACGCCTGGAGCAGCCGCAGCCCGGTGGCCTCGGCGTTCAGCGGCGGGCTCAACCGCATGCTGGTGCTGGGCACCGGCCTGAGCGCTCTGCTGCAGATGCTGCCCATGATGCTGACGCCGCTGGGCCCGGTGTTTCACACCCAGCCGCTGGATCCGCGCCAGTGGCTGGCCGTGCTTTCGCTCTCCGCGGCCATCGTCCCGGCGGTCGAGATTGCGAAATTCGCGGTGTTTCCGCAAATGCATCTGCGGAAACATACGACAACCGCATCATAACGAAACTGTCATTCACCCATTCCGGAAAAGGATTTCCGGAAACCGACACGTCGATCCGTTCTAATCCAACGCCGCCTGCCTCGCGCGCTCCTCGTCGCCGGCCGCGCGACTTGCGGCCAGCGGCAGCGTGAATCGGAACGTGCTCCCCTGGCCGAGGACGCTGTCCACTTCAATGCTCCCGTTTTGCAGCGCGAGCAGCGACTTGACGATGGCAAGACCCAGGCCGGTGCCCCCGATGGTGCTGCACTCCGCATTTCCCGCGCGGTAGAAAGGCTCAAACAGGTGGGGCAGGTCCTCGGCCGCGATGCCCAGGCCGCTGTCCTGGATGGACACTTCCAGCCGGCCCCGCTCGACCCGCCCGGAGATATCAATCGTTCCGCCGCTTGGGGAATACTTCACCGCGTTGGTCAGCAGGTTTTCCACAATTTGCTGCAGCTTGGCCGGATCGGCAAGCACCGTAACATCGGGAAGCGCCACGGAAAATGTGTGCTGTCCAGCCGTCCCGCGCACCCGGTCGACACTCCGCCCCACCAGTTTGGGCAGCAGCACCGGCTGCAATTCCACCTGCAGGCGGCGCGCCTCAATGCGCCCGATGTCGAGCAGGTTGCCCAGCAGGTGCTCCTCATCCTCGATAACGCTGAGCACGTGCCGCACGCGCTGCTGCAGGCGCGTCACGTCGCCTTCCCGCTGCATGGCGCGCATCATCAGCTTGATGGCCATGGTATGGTTGGTCAGATCGTGCGCCACCATGCTCAACATGCGGGACTTGAAGCGCGAGGCCTGCTCCAGCTCCCGATTGGTGCTTTCCAGGTCGTCCACCGTCTGCTGATAGGCCATGGAGAACGCCATCATGATTTCCAGCAGCAGGTTCTGCGCGTCGACCGCCGCCGCTTCTCCGCGCCGCGGACGAATCTCCCGTTCCACCAGATCGACGTGCTCGGCCATGATGGCGTCCGGGGAATTGCCCTCGCGGAGCATCTTGCGGGCAAACTCGTATGCCTGCAGCACGGCCGCCTCGCCACCGCCGTCGAGGTAGTGGTAGAGGATGCGGGCGTACTGTCCACGCAGGCTTTCGTCAACCATGCTGCACCGCCAGAACCAGCATCATGTCGTCGTGTGATTTCCCGTGCTCGGCCACGATGCCTTCGCCGATGGCCTCCAGATGAAAAGCATCCAGGCCGCGCGGCGGCAGCGAAAAACGCGACGATATCCCGTCGGAGTGCATGACCAGCAGGTCGCCCGGCGCATAGTCAAAAGCCTCCACTCGCACCCGCCGCAGGCCGGCGCCCACGATCCCCGGAACGCTCGGAAAATGGACCGCCCGCGCGCCAATGACGCGAAACTCCACGTTGCCCACGCCGGTGTACCATCCCCGACCCCCGCGCGCGTGAACCGATGCAAGACCCAGCGCGGCTCCGCGCATCCCGTGCAGATCCTGGTCGCACTTGCGCAGGAGGCGCTCTAGAAACGACTCCATATCCAGGCCTTCCCGCTCATGGGCGGTTGCGACTTGCAGGCGGATCTCGTCGATGGCCGTTACCGCGGCAGCGGCGGCCTCAAGCCCGGAGCCAAGGCCGTCCACCACCGTCAGCCACAGGCGCTCGCCCTCCTCGGCGTACCAGAACGAGTCTCCGCAGGGCTGGCTGGGCTTCTTGGCGCGGCTGCGAACGTACACGTCTACGGCCACCACAAGACCGCCCGAATGGTGGTGCCCTGTCCGGCCCGCGAAACCAGCGTGAACTCGTTCGAGTGTCGATGGACCGCGCGCACGCCGATGCCGAGCCCTTCCTGCGAGGCCGGATGGCGTCCCATGGTGGACATGCCGGGACCGTTGTCGGTGGAAGTTACCACCAGCCCACGACAATCCCCCTCATGGAGCGGCTCAAGGTCAATCGTCCCGCCGCCGGCGTGATGCACCAGGTTCCAGGCCAGCTCCCGCACCACAAGGTCACCCGTGTCGACCTCCGCGAGGCTGAGCCGCGCCGCGCGGAAGTGGTCGCGCGCTGCCTGCGAGACGCGTACCACGTCGTCCTCCCCGCGCACTTCAATCTGGATCCTCAAAGCCACTTCACGCATCGTACCCGCGTGCCCTGGCCTGCTTCGGTGCGCACCTCGAATTCGTCCATGAGGCGCCTTGTGCCGAGGATGCCCAGACCGAGGCCTCGCGGGGAGCGTGCCGTGCCATCGAGAACCGCGTTGATGTGCGGAATGCCCGGACCCTCGTCCTCCGCCACGATCTCAAGGCCGGCCCGTCCCGATTCGGACAGGGAGCGGAGCTGGATGCGGCCCTTGCGAGCATACTGGAGAATATTGCGGGCAAGCTCGGAGATCCCGGTGGCGATGCGGGTCTGATCGACCATGCCGAAGCCCATCGCGCGTGCGAGCTCTTTCCCGCGGGAGCGTGCCGCCACGATGTCCGTCTCCTGGAGAATGTCCAGGACCGAAGCGTCGAGTGTCATTCCAGGTCCGCTTTCAGCAGGGCGAGCCCCTTCTCCAGATTGAGCGCGGTGCGGACGTTGGAGAAGACGAGCCCCAGTTCGGTGAGGGTGATGGCGACGGCCGGCTGGATTCCGACCAGCACGGTGTTGGCGCCCATCATGCTGGCCATGCGGGCGGTATCGCCGATGATGCGCCCGAGGAACGAGTCCACCACCTCCACGCCGCTGACGTCGACGATCAGGCCGCCCGCGCCGGTGCGGGCCAGCGTGCTGAGAATGTCCTCCTGCAGGTCGATGGCCACGCGGTCCTCCATCTCCACTTGCAGGGAGACGACCAGCACGTTCTTCAGCCGCAGAACCGGGATGCGCGCCATGCCGTCAGCCCTTCGCCTTCCGGACGGCAAGTCCGAGTCGCTTCAGGGCCTTCTTCAAGCCGGTCTTCAGGGACGAGCAGCGGGAGATGTGCCCCAGGTCCACCCCCAGGTGGACCAGCGTCTGGGCAATGGCCGGGCTGATCCCGGTGAGAATGCAATGAGTTCCGAGGAGCTCGGCGGCTTCCACCGTCTTCATCAAGTGGTTAGCCACCGCCGTATCGACGACCGAAACCCCGGTCAGGTCGAGGATGACCACTTCCGCCTGGGTTTCCACCACGCGCTCGAGCAGGCTTTCCATGATCTGCCGCGTGCGCACGCTGTCGATGGTGCCGATCAGGGGCAGCACCAGGATGCCACCCCAGATCTGGATGACCGGCGTGGACAGCTCGAGGATCGCCAGGCGCTGCGAGGCAACGACTTCCTGCATCCGATTCATGGTCTTGGAATAGTAGGACTCCACCGACAGGCTGGTGGCCAGCAGGGTCAGCTTGTGCAGGCTGTCGATGCAGCGCAGCGCCTTTTCCGGCGTGTCTTTGAAGTAGGCGCCGATCTCCCGGGTCCAGTAATCCAGGTACAGGTTCCAGGATGCGACCACCCACTTGGGCTCCAGGCCGATCTCCTGATGCTTCTTACCCACCTGGATGCTAAGCTCGAAAAACGCCTCGTCCCAGTTGCCGTCCAACATGCGCTCGAAATACTCGGCCTGGCCTTGCCGAGCGCGCCGGATCGTGGACTCGTCCTTGAGCACCGCGCACAGCTTGTCAAACTTGAGCAGATGCCCGTAAAACGCGTCGAGAAACTCCTCGCGCTTCTCCATGAACAGTGGGCGGAGCTCGCGCAAGTCCGCCCGCTGCTCGTCGCCCAGCCTCAAGAATTCCAGCCGTTCCACCATTTCTTTTTCATCCACGTTGAAGTTGCTGCTCACTGGGTCCTCCACCCTGACTCGGAGTGCCCCTGGGTTAGTCGGACCCGGCGCTCTCCCCTCCCCGGGGGACATACCATCCATTTAAGCACGGAGAAAAACCGTCGGGCCATGTGCCGAGAGCCGTATCCGGGCATGCGGTCCACGCCCGATGGCCGCACCCGGCGCCAGGGCCTAAAGTTGAATCAGGAAGCGACCTCTCGTTGCGTCGCTTTACCTGAAAGGAAGGCCTCATGGAGCTGCTGGTCCCCATGGATTTCTCCCCCCTGGCCACCCAGGCGCTGGCCTGCGCGGCGTCGTTTGCCCGCCGCTTTCGCGGGCGGGTGCACGTGGTCCACGTAGTTGCCGGTCTCGAGTGCCTTTCCTCGGACGAGTGGCGCGACGAAGGCGACGTCTTCGAGTGGGCGCGCGCCAGCTTCGACCGGCTGACTCCTTCCCTGGAGGGCGTGGAGCACGTGCTCGCCATCCGCGTCGGCAGCGTTTCGGACCAGGTCGCCATCTACGGTTCCACCCGCGACATCGACCTGATCGTTACCGCCAGCAGGCGCCGTCGCGGCTTGCTGCGACTCTTATCCGACGGGGTCACGGAGCCTCTCCTCCGCGACGCCCCCTGTCCCGTACTCACGGTTGCCGCCGCGGCCGCCACTGGGCCCGTCGGCCAGCCCTGGCTGCAAAAAGGAGATGCCGACATGATGGACATCAAGCGCATCCTCGTCCCCACGGACTTTTCCGAAGACTCCAGGCACGCGCTGGCGCACGGATTGGAGCTGGCCCGCAGCTTCGGGGCCACCGTGCACCTGCTGCACGTGGTGGACCTGATAGCACCGATTCCGCCGTACGCAGCATTGGGAGGGGCCGGGGCGGCACCGCCCGACCCCCTGGTCGAGGACGCCCGCTTCGAGCTTAACGACCTCGCGGCAGAAGTGCAGGATGTCCCGCTGAAAACCGTGGTGCGCATCGGCAACGCGGCCCACCAGATCGTGGACTACGTCAAGCAGATGGAGATCGACCTCATCGTGATCGCGACCCATGGACGCCGCGGATTGTCGCGGCTGCTGCTGGGGAGCACGACGGAGAGGGTGGTCCGAACGGCGGATTGCGCGGTGCTGTCCGTGCGCCATCCGGAGCGCTGCTTCATCAAGCTGCGACCCGAAGCGCAACCCCCAGTGGCATCGTGACTCCGCGCGCGCGCAGTTCCAGCGACCAGGAGCAGCAAACGCAGGAACCCCCCTCGGACTACACGAACGCCAGCGCCGTGATACGTGTTGTGATTGCTGACGATCACTCCATCCTCCGTGAAGGCGTAAAATTGCTGCTGGAGGCCGAGCCGGACATCGAGGTCATCGGCCAGGCTTCCAACGGGCTTGAAGCCGTGCGGATGGCCGACGAGCTGAAGCCGGATCTGGTGCTGATGGATATTCAGATGCCCGGCGTGGACGGTATTGAAGCCTGCCAGCGCATCGGCCGCCAGGCGCCGACGGTCAAGGTGCTCGTACTCAGTCAGAACGACAACGAGCACAACCTGATCAGCGTGTTGCAGCACGGCGCGCTCGGATACGTCCTCAAGCAAAATGCCGCCGAAGAGCTGGTGCACGCGGTGCACACGGTCATGAAAGGGCACGTCTATCTCACTCCGGCCATGGCCTCCCGCTTCGTGCAATCCTATTTCCGGCGCGAGGAAGAAAAACAGGACAAGGCGCGGCAGCTTACGCCCCGCGAGCAGGAAGTCCTCAAGGGGATCGCCGACGGCCAGACCAACCAGCAGATTGCGGATTCACTTTTCGTGAGCATCAAGACGGTGCAGACCCACCGCGGCAATATCATGGAAAAACTGAATTTGCACGACCGCGTCGACCTGGTGAAATACGCCATCAAGACCGGACTGGTCTCGCTTCAGGAGCCGGCGGAAAACGTTTAGCCTTAGCCAACCCGAGCTCCGCGGCGAGGAGGCGGAGCGCGCGAAGATCGCGGCCGCGCGCACGGCGGTTACGGTCGCCTGCTTGCTGGCCGTGACCAAGCTGACGGTAGGAATCGCCACCACGTCCATGAGCGTGCTGGCCTCTTTTCTCGACTCATTCATGGACGCGCTGATCTCCGCGTTGAGCCTGTTTTCCATTCGGGTCGCGGGGCAGCCGCCGGACGACGACCACGGCTTCGGACACGAAAAGGCCGAGAGCATCGCGGCGCTCTTTCAGTTCGTGTTCATCGGCGGCTCGGCGATGGTACTCGCCGGGTTCGCGGTGCAGCGCATGTGGACCGGCGCCACGGTGGCCCACGCCCAGGCCGGAATGTGGATCATGCTGTGCACCACCACGGTCAGCTGGCTGCTCTCCGCGCACATGCGGCGAGTCGCCCGCCGCACCCATTCCATGGCCCTGGGCGCCGACAGCCTGCACTACGCCACCGACGTGTGGACCAACCTGGGTGTGGTGGCCGCGCTCGCCCTCGTCCAGATCAGCGGGGCGGCCTGGGTCGACGGGGCGTGTTCTCTGGGCATCGCGGCCTACGTGCTGCGGGCGGTGATTGAGCCCTTGCGCAATGCTCTGGACATCCTCATGGATCGGGAGCTCGCGGACGGCGAGCGGACAGCCATTGTCACCGCGATCGAGGGACACGACCCCCGCGTGCGTGGCTACCACAAGCTGCGCACGCGACGCTCGGGGACTCGCCGCTTCGTCGAGTTCCACGTCCTCATCGACAGCGCGGTCAGCTTCCAGGAAGCGCACGACATCACCGAGTCGCTGGTCGACCGCATCCGCAAGGACATGCCGGGAACGTGGGTGATCGCCCACACCGACCCGGACACCGCCCCCTATGAGGACGACTGAATGGAATCGAGCACGGCCGCGTTGCGCGGATCCGCGACGTACTCGTCGGGATAGTGCGCCCCTCGCGGGTTGAGAAGATGAGCGGCCCGCATCAATCACCATCAACCAGACCTGGAATGGATCTGAATGACGCGGCGCGAAAGTGGGCGCGGGGGTTCGCTTCCATGCAAGATCCGGTCCACAAGCGAGACAGCATAGACACCGAGGAGCTTTACCGGCAGATCCTCGACGCCATCACCGACCTGGTGCTGGTCAAGCGCGAGCAGTCGCGAATCTTCTGGGCCAACCGGGCATTCCGTGAGTATTACGGCATGAGCAACGAAGAGCTGCGCGACATGATCGACGCCGCCTTCAACGAGCCTGACTACACGCAGCAATACGTCAAGGACGACGCCTACGTCTGGACCACCGGGCAGACGCTCAACATTCCCGAGGAGCCGGTCACCCGCCACGACGGCGAAGTGCGCCGTTTTCACACGGTGAAGTCGGCGATTTTCAACGCCCAGGGGGAAACCGTGCTTACCGTCGGCGTCTCCCGCGACATCACGGAGCGCAAACGGTGGGAGGAAGAATTGCAAAAGGCGCGTCGCGTCGCCGAGGAAGCCAGTCTTGCGAAGAGCCAGTTCCTGGCCAACATGAGCCACGAGATTCGCACGCCGATGAACGCCATCCTGGGGATGACCGATCTGGCGCTTGACACGCCGCTCAATGCGGAGCAGCGGGAATACCTGGGGATGGTCAAGACGTCGGCGGAATCACTGCTCCGACTGCTCGATGATATTCTCGATTTTTCCAAAGTCGAGGCCGGTCGCCTGGATCTTGAGTGCAAGCCGTTTCCGGTGCGCGATGCCCTGGAAGACACGGTGCGCACGCTGGCCGAGCGCGCCAATCGCAAAACCCTTGAGCTGGCCTGCCACATTTCCGCGGAGGTGCCGAACCGCCTGGTGGGCGACCTCGGCCGGCTCCGCCAGATCGTGGTCAACCTGCTGGGAAACGCCATTAAATTCACCAACCAGGGCGAAGTCGTGCTCCACGTGGAGCCGGAGGGCGTGGAAAATGGAAAAGTGAGCCTTCACTTTACTGTGAAGGACACTGGCATCGGAATAGCGCAGGAGCGTCAGGCCGATATTTTTGAAGCGTTTACCCAGGCCGACAGCAGCATTACCCGGCGCTACGGCGGCAGCGGGCTGGGACTGGCCATCTCGGCGCGGCTCGTCCAGATGCTGGGCGGCCGCATCTGGCTGGAAAGCCGCGAGGACGCCGGAACCACCATCCATTTCACGGCGGCGTTCGAAGTCGACGAGAATGCCACCAGCCGCCTCCCCGATCGCAAGGAGGTTGAAGGGCACCACGTGCTCGTGGTGGACGACAACGAAACCCACCGCACCATTCTCACCGAAATTCTCACCTCGTGGGGAATGCGGGCGGCCCAGGCCAGCGGCGGAAAACCAGCCCTGGAGAAACTGGAGCGCTCCCGTCAAACCGGCAAGGGGTTTGATCTGGTGCTGCTCGATGCCGGCATGCCGGAAATGGATGGCTTCGCGCTGGCCACCGAAATTCGCTCGAAAAAAGACTATCAAGGCGTGCAGCTGATGATGCTGTCCTCCTCAAGCGGCGCCGATGAGCGGGCGCGCTGCCGGGAAATTGGCGTTTCAGCCTACCTCACCAAGCCGGTGAAGCAGTCCGAGCTGCTCGATGCGATTCTCAGCGTGATGCGCCACAACGCCCCCGCCGACGACGCCCTGGCCAATGGCGCCGCGGCCGCCAACAGCGGCCCTCGCATGCGCCTGCTGCTTGCCGAGGACAACGTCGTCAACCGGTTTCTGGCGGTGCGAATCCTCCAGAAGCAGGGACACGAGGTGGAAACCGTGTCCAACGGCCGCGAAGCCGTCGCGCGAGCAAACAGCGGGGAGTGGGACGTCATCCTCATGGACGTGCAGATGCCGGAGATGGACGGCCTGCAGGCCACCCGGGAGATCCGCCAGCGCGAGCGCGCCAGCGGGCGGCACGTTCCCATCATCGCGATGACCGCGCACGTGATGAAAGGCGACCGGGAGCGCTGCCTGGAGGCCGGCATGGACGACTACCTCGCCAAGCCGCTGCGGGCCGATGGTCTGCTGGCCACCATCGACAAGTTCGCGCGGCCCCATCCGACGCCTGACGTCCCGGTGGTGCCCGGCAAGCCTCCCGGAGAAGAGTGCTTTGACCGCGACGCGGTGCTGCGCACCGTGGGCGGCGACGTCGAGTTGCTCCGCGAGCTTTCCGCAGCCTTCTTCCGACTCGCCCCCGCAATGATCTCCGAACTCGACGACCTGGTGGACCGTCGGGACGGCATGGCCATTGCGAACTCCGCCCACGCCTTGAAAGGCTGTCTGGGCAATCTCGGGGCGGGCGTCGCGTATCGCCTGGCCGGCGATCTGGAAGCGGCCGGGCGCGCCGCCGACTTCGACCGCGCGCAACGCTGCCACATCGCCCTCCAGGAAGAAGTCGCCCGCTTCATGGAGGCGCTCGACGCCCTCACCTCCGAGGAAGCCATCCGCTGATCACCAGTGCCGCTTGACGGAAGCGCACAAAAGCGTCCGCTGAAATAATTCCAGGGCCCGGGAATATTCTTTTCGGTCGTGAAACCTCCACCGCCGGCTTGCGTCAATCCACAAGTTATCCACTCTTTATCCACAAGGATTTCGCCCGCTTGCCACGAAGCCTGACCGGCCCGATCGCGCGCCCCCGCGCGACCCGTTCGCGCGCTCCCAGGCGCGCCATCAAAAGGACCGGAGCTCTTCGCCAGGCATGCCCACCATTCAATATCGGGAAGAATCCATCCGCGTTCTCAAAGGCCTGGAGCCCGTGCGCCAGCGGCCCGGCATGTACACGCGGACCGACAGCCCCTTTCACATCATCGGGGAAGTCATCGACAACGCCGCCGACGAAGCGCTGGCCAACGTCGCCAAGAACATCAGCGTCACGCTGCACGCCGACGGCTCGGTGACCTGCACCGACGACGGGCGCGGCATCCCGGTGGGAATGCACCCCGAGGAAAAGCGGCCGACCGTCGAGGTCGTTTTCACGGTGCTGCACTCCGGCGGCAAGTTCGACAAGCTTGAGGGCGGCGCATACGCCTTCTCCGGCGGTCTCCACGGCGTGGGCGTCAGCGTGACGAACGCGCTCTCCCGCCGCATGGAAGTCGAGGTTCAGCGGGAAAGCGCCGTGCACCGCATCGTCTTCGCGGACGGCGACGTCATCGAGCCGCTGCGCAAGATCGGCGAGGTGGGCCCACGTAAGAGCGGCACCAAGATCCGCGTGTGGCCCAACGCGAAATATTTCGACAGCACCCACATCTCGGTCCCCGAGATGGAGCGGCTGCTGCGCTCCAAGGCGGTACTGCTGCCCGGCGCGAAAGTGACCCTGACCATCGAGAAGGCCAGCGGCAACGAGACGAGGACCTGGACCTATCCGGACGGTCTCAAGGGTTACATGAAAGAGTCGCTGGGCGAGGTTGACCCGGTGATCCCGCTCTTCGACGGCGAAAAATACGCGGCCCGCGGCGGCGAGACGTTCGCCGAGGGAGAAGGCGCCGCCTGGGTGGTGGCCTTCACCGAGGAGGGTCCCACCTTCCGCGAGTCCTTTGTAAATCTGATCCCGACGCCGAATGGCGGCACCCATGAATCCGGACTGCGCGAGGGCCTCTACGTGGCGGTCAAGAATTTCGTGGACCACCACAACATGCTGCCCAAGGGCGTGAAACTGCTCCCCGAAGACGTGTTCGCGCGCGCCTCGTTCATCCTCTCAGCGCGGGTGCTCGACCCCCAGTTCCAGGGCCAGATCAAGGAGAAACTCAACAGCCGCGACGCGGTGAAGCTGGTTTCCAGCATGGTCAAGGACCCGCTGGAGCTGTATCTCAACGAGCACGTCGAATTTGGGAAAAAACTCGCCGAGCTGGCCATCAAGCAGGCGCAAACGCGCATGCGCGCCGTGCAGAAGGTCGAGAAGAAAAAGGGCTCCGGCGTCGCCGTCCTGCCCGGCAAGCTCACTGATTGTGAAACCAGCGACGCCTCCCGCGCCGAGCTGTTTCTGGTGGAGGGCGATTCCGCCGGCGGCTCGGCCAAGCAGGGGCGGGACAAGGAGTTCCAGGCGATTCTTCCGCTGCGCGGAAAAGTGCTCAATTCCTGGGAGCATGATCGGAATCGCCTGTACGCCAATGCGGAAATCCACAATATCGCGGTGGCCATCGGGGTCGATCCTCATTCCCTGAACGACGCCGCCGACATCAGCGGGCTGCGCTACCACAAGATCTGCATCCTGGCGGACGCAGACGTGGACGGGCGGCACATCCAGGTCTTGCTGCTCACCCTTTTCTTTCGCCATTTTCCGAAATTGATCCAGAGCGGACATATCCATGTCGCGCAGCCGCCGCTGTTCCGAGTGGACGCGCCCGGCAAGGGAAAAAACAAGCCCCCGCGCAAGCTGTATGCGCTCGACGAAGGTGAGTTGAAAGCGGTGGAAGATCACCTGCGCAAGGAGGGCTTCAAGGAAAATTCCTGGCAGGTGAGCCGTTTCAAAGGACTGGGCGAAATGAACGCCGAGCAGCTCTGGGAAACCACCATGGATCCCAACACGCGCCGCTTGCTGCGCATCCAGGTCGAGGACGAGGGCGTCACCAGGATTCACGATAAAATGCACATGCTGATGTCAAAGGGCGAGTCTGGCGCGCGGCGACAGTGGCTGGAGATGTATGGGAACGAGGCGGAAGTCGATGTCTAAGACCGCGGAAGATCAGCTCGAGCTGTTCAGCGACGCCCCGGCCGACGAGGCGGATTACGGCGGCGACATCGCGGAGACGCTGTACGACGAGTTCGATCAGTACATGCAGGAAGGCGACGCGCCGCCCGACGATGCTGAGCCCGCGCCGCCGGAAGCGCCTCCCCGCCCCTCGGACACCGGCGACGGTGGTGACCAGCCTCCCCCTCCTCTCTCAGAGCTGGGCGATGGCGAGTCCCTGCCCCTGGGGTGGTACGCCGAGCGCGCCTACCTGGAGTATGCCGTCTCGGTCGTGAAGGGGCGCGCGCTGCCCGACGTGTGCGATGGCCAGAAACCCGTGCAGCGGCGCATCCTCTATGCGATGAACGAGATGGGCCTGGGGCCCAACACCAAGCCGGTCAAGTCGGCGCGCGTGGTCGGCGACGTCATCGGCAAATACCACCCGCACGGCGACCAGGCGGCCTATGACGCCATGGTGCGGCTCGCGCAGAGTTTTTCCATGCGCTATCCGCTGGTGGACGGTCACGGCAACTTCGGCTCGCGCGACGGAGACGGCGCCGCGGCCATGCGATACACCGAAGCGCGCCTCACGAAGTTCGCGGATCTGCTGCTCAGCGAGATTGACCGCGGCACCGTGGATTTCATTCCCAACTACGACGGCTCGTACAAGGAGCCGGCGCTTCTTCCCGCGCGGCTTCCCATGGTGCTGCTCAACGGGGCCTCCGGAATCGCGGTGGGCATGGCCACCGAAATTCCGCCGCACAATTTGCGCGAAACCGCGGCGGCGGCGGTCCACCTCATCGAAAATCCGCTGGCCAGCGTGGCCGAGCTGATGGACTTGCTGCCGGGCCCGGATTTTCCGGGCGGCGCCCAGATCATCTCGAGCAAGCAAGACATCCTGGCCGCCTACGAGAGCGGACGCGGCACTGTCAAGGTGCGCGCGCGCTGGAAGGTCGAGGACCTGGCTCGCGGTCAGTGGCAGATCGTGGTCACCGAGCTTCCTCCGAATTCCTCGACGCAGAAGGTGCTGGAGGAAATCGAGGAACTCACCAATCCAAAAGTCAAGACCGGCAAGAAATCGCTGACCCAGGAGCAGAACCAGACCAGACAGTTGATCCTGTCACTGCTCGACACGGCACGCGACGAATCCGGCAAGGAACAGTCCGTGCGCCTCGTGTTCGAGCCGAAGTCGCGCACCATCGACCGCAACGAGTTCATCACCACGCTGCTGGCCCACACCAGCATGGAGTCGTCCGCGCCCATCAACATGGTGATGATCGGGCGGGACGGCCGGCCGCGGCAGAAAAATCTGCGCGACGTGCTCTCCGAGTGGATCGACTTCCGCTTTCACACGGTGCGGCGCCGCACGCAGCACCGCCTCAATCAGGTCATCGACCGCATCCACATCCTGGAAGGCCGCCTGGTTGTCTTCCTCAACGTGGATGAGGTGATCAAGACCATCCGCGAGTCGGAAGATCCGAAGCAGGCGCTGATCGAGAGATTCAACCTGAGCGACCGCCAGGCGGAGGATATTCTGGAAATTCGCCTCCGCCAGCTGGCGCGGCTGGAAGGCATCAAAATCGAGCAGGAGTTGAGCGAGCTGCGCAAGGAGCAGGAAGAGCTGGAGACGCTGCTCGGCAAGCCTGCCGCGATGACCCGGCTGGTCATCAAAGAGATCAACGCGGACACGAAAACCTTCGGGGACGCGCGCCGCACGCTCATTGAAGAGACAGAGCGCGCGGTGCTCACGGTCAACGTCGTGGATGAGCCGCTCACCATTATCATGTCGGAAAAAGGATGGGTCCGCGCGCGCACCGGGCACAATATTGATCTGGCCACCCTGTCCGTCAAGGAAGGCGATCGATTGCAGAGAGCCGCTGAGTGCCGCACCGTCGACTCAGTGATTTTTCTCGGCTCGGACGGGCGCATCTACACGGTCCCCGCCTCGCAGATTCCCGGTGGCCGCGGCGACGGCGTTCCGGTCACCTCGCTGATCGAGCTGTCTCCAAAAACCAAGATACTGCACATGATCGCCAGCAAGCCACAGCAGAAATATCTGCTCGCCACTTCCGGAGCGTACGGCTTCACCTGCAGCCTGGGCGATATGGTGGCGCGCAACCGGGCCGGCAAGCAGTTCATCACCGTGGAGCCGGGCGAGACGCTGCTCACGCCGGTTCCCTACGAAGACACGCCGGACGCGTTGCTGGCCGCGCTGTCCGAAAACGGCCGCCTGCACATCTTCCCGATGGCGGAAATGAAGAACCTGTCCGGCGGCGGCCGAGGGGTCATCATCATGGGGCTCGACGACCGCGAGAGCCTGCTGGCGATGGCCGTCATGCGGCACACCGGGCTGGTGGTCAAGGGCACCGGCCGGGGTGGCAAGGAAGTCGTCTGGACCCTGGCCGGCCACGACCTGGCCGACTTCATCGGGCGCCGCGCCCGCAAGGGACGCCACGTTCCGGTCAAGATGAAGCCACAGGCAATCGAACCTGTTCCGCGGCCCGCGGAACCGGAGCAGCCCCCGGCAGTCTGACTCTGAGTCGACTCCGCTTGCAAAACGGACAGGCACAGAAAGCTTGTCCTTTTCTCGTTTTGTGAAGATTTACCGCGAGCAACCGATACTCATGGTAGACAAGCCAGAGGAGGGAGTGATGCAATGTGACCGCAAGTGGTGTGGGCACATCTTCCCCCGCAGTTGGCTTCCGGTTCGTGATGGACGTGCACAGCAAGGTGCAGGTGCTCCTGATGGACGGGAAAGGGCAGCCGTTGCGCGCCTTTCCCCTCCGCCCGGGCGCCGAGAAAGTGGCCTTAACCGGGATCAACGTGCGCGCGTAAGGCGCACAGCAAGCGGAGCAGCGTGGACGAGGGCCCGAGGGTAGACTCGGGCCTCTTTCTCTATGCGCCTCTATGCGCCGCGCCTCCAACCCCATCCAAAGTTTACATTCTTTGCTTTCGAGGCCGCGCGGTGGGTGCTATGATGCACCCAAATCCGGAATACCCCGGTCAAGAGGATGCGAACATGAACTCTGAGAGCCTGCCCACCCCCGTCCCCGCCACCATCGTCGGCGTTGCCGCCACCGGACTGGTGGGCGCCCCCCTGCCCGTGCTCGAGCTGAGCGGACCGCGCACCGGCATCACCTACCTGTCGGGAGCCGCCATCAAGGCCGCCTAGCTCAGGACTTGATCCAGGGGGAGTCGCCTTCGGCGCCCCCTCCGACCCCCGGGGATTTGATCCAGGGGGAGTCGCCTTCGGCGCCCCCTGGCCCCCCCTTGAGGCGTCCTCCGGGCGCAACAGGGGAGGCCGCGGCGTCTGTTGAATGGTGCCGCCGCGGAGGAACTAAGTCACTGTCTGTTTCGCTTCCCCGGTTCGTGGTGCGCAAGGAATATTTTGGCGCCCTCGTCTTTGATCGGCAGCGCGGTGAATACATCCCCTTCGATCAAGATGCCGTCCTGTTATTCGAGGCTGCCTCGCAGCGGCCAATGGAAGAGATCTTCGAGAACGTGAAGGACCGCCTCAACCGGGCCTCCTTCGACACCTTCCACCAGCTGTGCCGCTCGATCGACCTGATCGACGAGAACGGCCGCCTCAACGGGACGTTCGTGGCCGATCGCCGTCACCCCAACATGCTTTCCGCGCCGTTGCGCGTGCACCTGGCCATCACCAACGAGTGCGGCATGCGGTGCCGCCACTGTTATCTCGACACCCGGGATCCGCTGCCCAACGAGCTGAGCTTCGCGGAGATCCAGAAGATCCTCGACGAGATGGCGGACATGGGCGCATGCCAGCTCCACATCGGCGGCGGCGAGCCCTTTCTGCGCGCCGACCTGCCCCGCATCGTGGCCCACGCACGGGCGCGGGGACTGGTCGTGTCGCTGTCCACCACGGCGACCGCGGTCAACCGCGCGGTCGCCAAGAAGATGGCCGACCTGGGACTCAAGAGCCTGCGCGTGAGCTTTGACGGTGGCGCCGAGAAATCGTACGACTACCACCGCAACGTGAAGGGCGCCTACCGCAAGGCGGTGCGCGGCATCAAGACGCTGCGCGAAGTCTTTGACAAGACCCCGATCACCATGCACACCACGCTGATGAAGTCCAACAGCTCCGAGCTGCTGGCGCTCGCCAAGCTGGTGCAGAAGATGCGGCTGGACGTGTGGAGCGTCGACTTCGTGAAGCCCGTGGGGTACGCCTCGGAAGCGCCCCAGGTGTGGCTTTCCCGGGAGGAAGGCGAAGACATCTACCGACGCATCACCAAGATGATGGAAACCCATCCGGTCACGCTGAAAATGGCGCACTTCCCGTACAAAGGTCCGCGCCAGCAGCCGGTCATGGGCTACTACTGCCTGGGGGCCAACCTGTTCGCCCAGATCAGCCCGACCGGAAGCGTGGCGCCCTGCTCCTACACCTGCCGCCCGTTCCCGGCGGGAAACGTGCGCCGCAAGCCGCTCCAGGAGATCTGGGTCACATCGGACATCATCCGCAAGTTCCGCGGCTCGGTGTCCGGTCCGACCGCATGCGGATTCTGCATGAAGACGGTGGCCAACTCGGTGGATCCCAAGGCGTACGAGAAGGGCGCGTTCGTGATGCCCACCGCGTCCGACGAGGCGCTGCAGACCGCGGCCACCACAGCGTCCTGAGCCCGTGTTCCAGAGGGGCGAAACACGCCGTGATCCGATGGGGGCGCCGGCCGTGCCGGCCCGTGCCTGATGCAGATCGATCCGCACCCGCTGCTGGCGCTGTCCGCCTTTGAGACGACGCTCCCAGCCGCGCTCGCCGAGTGCCCGTCCCCCGACTGGCTGCGCGGGCTGCTCTCGCTGGAGGCCAGCGGCGCCATTCCGCCCGCGGACGACGCGGTGCGCGGGCACATCCGGGCGCTGCTGCGCCACGGGGGATTCAAGCCGAGCGGGCGCAGCAAGCCGGCCTCCGAGTACCTCGTCCGCGCCGTCGAGCAGGGCGAGTTGTCCTCCATCAACGCGGCGGTGGACGCCTGCAACGTGGTGTCGCTGCACAGCGGCATCCCCATCAGCGTGATCGACGCGGACCGCGCCCGGTCACCGTTCCGGGTGGGGATCGCAAGAGCCGGCGAGCGCTACGTGTTCAATGCGTCCGGCCAGGAGATGGACCTGGAGGGGCTGCTCTGCCTGTACGAGGCGGACGGTCCCTGCGCCAATGCGGTGAAGGACTCGCAGCGCACCAAGACCCAGGCGGACACCACGCGCACGCTGACACTGCTCTGGGGCCACGTCGCCGTGGCAACGCGGGTGCGCGCAGCCACCGAGTGGTACCGCGAGATGCTGGCGCGCATCGGGGCGACGACCGAGATGATAACATCCGGGTAACACGGTCGCGGTGCCTGGCTGATAGGGTAGAGGTGGAGGATGGCCGCCTTCTCATGAGCAGGGTCAGACCGAACCGCCAGCAAGTCAACAAGTACGAGCACCTCGCCCGCCGCGCCCGCGACGAGCGCGCCTCGCGTCCGGTCAAGGAACCGAAACCGTTGCCGCCGGTCGAGGCCCCCCCGCCGTCCTTCCGCGCGGTCGAGGCCCCATTCACTTCGGTTGACGTCATCCACTTCAACGACTTCCACCGCCAGCTCGAGCCGGTCAAGGAGGACAACCAGGGCGGCGTCGCGCGGCTGTCCACCGCCATCAAGCGCCTCCAGGCCGAGCATCCGGAAGCAGTCACGGTCAACCTCGGCGACGTATCGTTCGACAGCGGACCGATCACCGGCAAGAACATGTTCAAGCCGGTGCCGGAATTGTTCCGCGAGATGGGCGTGCAGATACTCGAACTGGGCAACCACGAGTTCCAGGATCCGCAAAACAATTACGCCGCGCTGAAAGACGGATTGATCGCCCAGTTCAACGGCGAAGTGCTCTGTGGCAACGTGACCGACGCGGTGAACAACCAGCCGTTCCCCGGGACGAAGCCATACACCACAAAGCAGCTGGCCGGCATGAACATCGCTTTCATTGGCGTGGTCACCCAGGACATGGCCACAAAAACCCACCCCAACGTCGCCACCGGCATGTCCGTCGCGAATATTGCCGAGACGCTGAAAACCCTGGTGCCGAAAGTGCGCGCGGACGGCGCGGACGCGGTGGTCGTGCTGGCCCATGAATCTTACAACGACTGCAAGGAAGTCGCAAAGCAGGTGGACGGCATCGACCTGCTGCTGGCCGCGCACGATCACAAGGTGGTACTTGACGCCGAGCAGGTCATCACGCCGAACGGCGGCCGCACGACGCTCATCGAAGCCGGGTCGCACGGGCAGTACCTCGGGCATTCTCGGCTGGTGGTCGATCCCGCGGCGAAAACGGTGGTGCGCGTCGAGGGACATTTGATTCCAATCGACCGCGGGATTCCAGAGGATCCGGCCGTGCAGAAAATTGTGAGCGCCTACCGGGAGAAGCGCGGATGACGCTGTTCACCGAATACGCGACCGTCGCCAAACCCATGCCCCTGGTGCCGCCAAGCAACGCGCCGGCCGGGCAGCCGCGCCCGCTGAACGTAACCGGGCTGGCCAGCAAGCCGCAGACGCATGCGGAAATTGGCAAGGAGCATCGGATTCTTGAGACTTTCAAGAAAAGCGGCCGCATCGCCGGCGGCACGGTGGCCAGCGGACTCGCCTTGCCGGCCGGATTCGCGCGCGGCGCCGCAAATGCGTGGACCACGCCGGAAGGCCGCAAGCACGTCGCGCTGGGAGCAAAAATCGGAGCGGTGGTTGCGGGGGGCCTGATGGCGGCCACGGTCGGTCTGGTGGGAATGGCCCTGCTGGGTCCGGTGGGCGCGGTCATTCAGGCCGCCAAAGCGGCGGTGGCCGGCATGGCCATCGGCGCGGCCGGCGGCGCCGTAGTGGGAACCGCCTGTGAGGGCGCGCGCGAGGCCGTGTCCCGCGTGCCGGCCGCCTGGAAGCACGGCGGGGAAGTCGGCGAGGCCGCCGCATCCGCCGCGATGGGCGCCGGCGCGGCGTCCCTGATCTGGATGGGCGAGAACAGCCGCGCCCTGCACTGGATCGGCATGCAATTGCAGCTTTTGCTGCAGAGCGAGCCGAAAGGCAACGACCACAAGCGCGTGCACGAGGTGGTGCCCGGCCTGCTGTGGCGAAGCGCCCAGCCGGGCCCCGAAGTGTGGAGCGATCTGGCGGCGCGCGGTTTCAAGAGCGTGATCAACCTGCGCGAGGAAACCAATTACGAAAAGGAAGCGGTCGAAGCGGCCGGCTTGAAGGCCTTCTACATTCCGGAAAATCCGCTGGGCCGCCCCACCATCGAGCAGGCGCTGGAATTCTTGCAATTAGTGACGGATCCGGCAAATCAGCCGGTCTTATGGCACTGCTATTCGGGCGTTGATCGAACCGGCACCATGGCCGCCTGCTACCGCATCGCCGTCGAAGGCTGGACACAGGAAGCCGCGCTCCAGGAAGCCCTGGAAAAAGGCATGGTCAAGGAATTGCAGGGCGACAAGATCGCGTTCATCAAGGAATTCAACAAGACCTGGCAAGAGATGAAGGTCAGGGGAACTGCTCCGAAATTCCCCTGAGCGTCGATCAGCGAGCGTAGAGTATCCTTGCGTCGTCCGTCGAGGCCACTACCATGTCAAGCTTGCCGTCTTTATTGAGGTCGGCAATGGCAAACCTTTGTGGAGGGTGGTGGCTCCTGCGCTGAGTGCTACTGGATTGCCAGCAGCACCCACCCCATGCGGACCGACTTGCGCGCGCCGCGCTCCTCGTGGCCGCCGTCCCATACCGCGAAGGTGACCTGGGTGGATTTGCCCGGCCCCCAGGCCGGGTTGTTGGCCCCTTCCCCCGCGAACGGCCGCGAGATGACCACGCTCCAGCGCCCCACACCCCGGCCGCGCTCACGCTCTGGGTCTTGCTGGTGGTGTCCAGATGGTCTTGGCCTCCATCCCATTGTACGCCCATTCGATGACCTGGTCGCGGTACGGCTCGACGAGGGATACCTGTGGCGTCTTGTTGCCCTTCAGTGCGGCCTTCTCCGCTTTGAGCGCCGCGATGGCCGCGTCGACGGTCTCCT
This sequence comes from Armatimonadota bacterium, assembly GCA_016868975.1. GTDB lineage: Bacteria > Vulcanimicrobiota > Xenobia > RGZZ01 > RGZZ01 > VGFD01. The sequence goes on from VGFD01000017.1 coordinate 23,845, forward strand.
CGTCGGGCAACTCCGCCGCCAAATCCAGCCACCCGTGCAACACTGCCACGGTGCAAACCGTCGTGATTGTCTTGGGACTGACGCCTAATACCGCTTGGATGTC
>VGFD01000018.1 GCA_016868975.1 Armatimonadota bacterium
CCAGTCCGGTACAGTCGTCGAAGCGCGTTCGCATGCCGCTCAGAGAATCGGCCGTCGACCAATCGACGCGGAGAGAGAACGTTGTGCCGTGCCCTGGCAAAGGCAGCTGTCGCGGGCCGAGAGGCCCGCACCGCCGCAACCGCAATTGCGACGCACCACCGCACGAAGCACAACACAGAATACTTGCATCATTACGTAGGGCTCGGGCATGGGCCAATAATACCACACGAATCGCCCGTGGCGGGTGTCAGCGAACACTGGCTACCGCAATGAGCGTGACGCCCAGATCAGCCGCTGGGCCGCGCCGATCAAGACACCGATCGCCATCACGGCAAACAGCGTGGCCGCGTGGGCCGGCCAGAGCAGGAACGCGCAGTAGAAGAGGATCGTTTCGGCGCCCTCGATCAACCCGCCGGGCATGGTGATCGTCGTCTGCTCGTCGTGGCGGCCACGCTTCTCGAGGATCGCGGAGAGGCAGAGCCACGAGCCCAGGTTTACGTAAAATGACGCCAACAGGACGGCCAGCGTGAAAAGCACCAGCGTGTCCGGCCGCCACGCGGCAATACCGATGGGAATGGCTGCGTATACGACGAGGTCAAGCAAGAGATCGAGGTAGCCGCCGAAATCGGTCTGGCGACCGTGAGCACGCGCCACGGCGCCGTCGAGACCGTCACAGATCCGGCTGGCGAGCCACAACCCGACCGCCATGTGAAAGTGCCCGCCCGCCGCGAATCCGGCGGTGGCCAGTCCTAAAGTGAAGCCGACCAGCGTGATCGCATTCGGGGAAACCGAACTCATTCGGCGCGCCACCGGCTGCAGGCATGCGTCCTTCACATCCCGCAGCGCGCGATCGATCAAGCCTACCGCCGGACCGGGATCTGGTAGTTTTCGTAGTATTCCTGCAAACTGCGGGTCAGCAGAGGACCCTGGCCCTCCTTCGCGCGCTCCAGGGCCAGGATCATCGCGCGGGCGCCGGCCAGGGTGGTGACCAGCGGGACGTCGTGGCTTACCGAGGCCGCGCGGATGGCCGCGCCGGCCAGTTTCTTTTCCGAGCCGCTGGGCGTGTTGATGACGATGCCCACCCGATCCTGCTCGATTAAATCCACAATATTGGGCGAGCCGTCCTGCACCTTGCGCACGCGCTCCACCGGAATTCGTGACTCTTCCAGAACGCGGGCCGTGCCCCCGGTGGCCATCAACTTAAATCCCATGTTGGCGAAGCGGCGCGCCACCGGGACGATGGCCCGCTTGTCCTCCGCCTTGACGCTGACGAACACCGCGCCGCTGCGCGGCAGGTTCATCCCCGCCGCGAGCTGCGCGCGCCAGTACGCGCCGCCCAGGTCGTCGTCGAGGCCCAGGCACTCGCCCGTGCTGCGCATTTCCGGACCCAGCGTGATGTCCGAGCCGGCCAGCCGCTTGAACGGATGCACCACCGTTTTCACCGCGTAATAGGGTAGCCGCCGCTCGAGGTCGCCGAACGACTTCAGCGGCTCGCCCAGCATGACCCGGGTGGCAATTTTCACGAAGGGAATCCCGATGGCCTTGGTGAGATACGGCACCGTGCGCGATGCGCGGGGATTCACTTCCAGCACGTACAGGCGGTTTCCGCGCAGCGCCCACTACACGTTCAAAAATCCAACGATTTTCAGCCGCCGCACCAGCACCGCGAGATCCTCGCGAATCTGCATGTAGTGCTCCGGGGTCAGCGAGATCGGCGGCATGAAACACGCGGAGTCCCCGGAGTGGATGCCGGCCTCCTCAATGTGCTCCATCACTCCGATGATCTGCACGTCCTCGCCATCTGAAATAGCGTCAGTGTCGATTTCCACCGCGTCCTCGAGAAACTTGTCCACCAGGACCGGCCGCCCGCCGCCCGCCTCCAGCGCCTGTGGGAACGCGTTGGCAAGGCTCTTGTCGTCGTAGACAATCTCCATGCGCGAGCCGCTGAGCACGTATGACGGGCGCAGCAGCAGCGGATATCCCAGCCGGGCGGCCACCTCGCGTGCCTCGTCCAGATTCACCGCCTGTCCGCTGGGCGGCACCAGCAACCCCAGCGACTCCGCCATTTCGGCGAAACGCTCGCGCGACTCGGTGACGTCGATCCCTTCCGGCTGGGTGCCCAGAATTCGCACGCCGTTTTCCGCGAGACGCCGCGCCAGCTTCAAAGGCGTCTGTCCGCCCAGTTGCACGACAACGCCGCGCGGCTTCTCGCGCTGCACGATGTCCATCACGTGCTCGAAAGTCAGCGGCTCGAAATACAGCCGCGTGGAGATATCATAATCCGTCGACACCGTCTCGGGATTCGAGTTCACCATAATCCCGTTGAGCCCGACCTCGCGCACGGTACCCACCGCCTGCACGCACATGCAGTCAAACTCGATGCCCTGGCCGATCCGATTGGGGCCGCTGCCCAGAATCAAGATGCTCTCGCCGGGAAGCGCGGTGAAATCCCCGGAATCCTCATAGGAGGAATAATAATACGGGGTGGCCGCCGGAAATTCCGCGGCGCAAGTGTCCACCGCCAGGTATTGCACCGCCGGACGATCCGCCCGAATGGAGGCCTCGGACTGTCCGGAAAGGCGCGCCAGAACCGCGTCGCTGAACCCGAGCCGCTTACCCTCGCGCAGCCAGCCGTCGAACCGCGGGCCCTTCTCAAAGAGCACGAGCGCCTCGATCTGGCGCACGAACCAGGGATCGATGCGCGACGCCTCGGCGACCCGCTGCGCGTCGTGCCCGTCCTCCAGCGCGTACTTCACGTGGAACAGGCGCGACTCGGTGGGTTCCACCAGCAGCCGCATCTGCTCCCAGGATAGTCCGCCCGGAGCGCGGCCGCGATCCCAGGCCGCGCGGTGCGCCTCATCGAGGCCCTGATGGCCGGCCTCCAGCGAGCGGCACGCCTTCTGGAGCGCCTCCTGAAAGGTGCGACCAACCGCCATCGCCTCGCCCAGGCTCTTCATCGAGGAGCCCAACACCGGATCGGCGCCGGAGAATTTCTCAAACTGGAAGCGGGGAATTTTCACCACCACGTAGTCGATGCTGGGCTCGTAGGAGGCCGGCGTGCAGCGGGTGATGTCGTTGGGAATCTCGTCGAGCGTCATCCCCACCGCCAGCATGGCGGCAATTTTCGCGATCGGAAATCCGGTGGCCTTCGAAGCCAGCGCCGAGGAGCGCGACACCCGCGGGTTCATCTCGATGCACACGATGTCCCCGTTTTTCGGGTTCACGGCAAACTGGATGTTGGCCCCGCCGGTTTCCACGCCCACCTCGCGCATCACGGCCAGCGCCCAGCGGCGCATCTGCTGATACTCCCGGTCGGTCAGCGTCTGGATGGGTGCCACCGTGATGCTGTCGCCGGTGTGCACGCCCATCGGATCAATGTTTTCGATGGAGCACACAATCACAGCATTGTCCTTGCCGTCGCGCATGACTTCCAGCTCGAATTCCTTCCAGCCGTCGAGGACCTCTTCGAGGAGCACTTGATGGGAAGGTGACATGCGCAGCCCGGTAAGCACCCGAGATTCCAGTTGCTCGGCGCTGTCCACCCGGCTGGAGCCGCCGCCGCCCAGCGTGAACGCCGGACGCAAGATCACCGGATATCCGATGCGCTCGATGGCCTCGCGCGCCTGATCCAGGCTTTCCACGATGGCCGAGCGCGGCGATGGCACGCCCGCTTTTTTCAGCACCTCGCGGAACGCGCCGCGATCCTCCGCACGGTGGATCACGTCAGCGGCGGCGCCCAGCAATTCAATCCCCAGCCGCTCGAGAACGCCGCGGCGGTGCATCTCCATCGCCAGGTTGAGCGCGGTCTGACCGCCCATGGTGGAGAGCACGCCGTCGGGGCGCTCTTTTTCGAGGATGTCCTGGATGATATCCGGGTGCAGCGGCTCGATGTAGGTGATGTCGGCCACTTCCGGGTCAGTCATGATGGTCGCCGGATTCGAGTTGACCAGGATGACCTCGTACCCCAGGGAACGCAGCGCGCGCGCCGCCTGCGTGCCGGAGTAGTCGAACTCGCACGCCTGTCCGATCACGATGGGCCCGGAGCCGATGACCAGAATACGCTGCAAATCGGTGCGCTGCGGCATTACGACGCCACCTCCACCGGCCGCTTGCGCGCTGAGGAAATCAATTCTCGAAATCGCTCAAACAGATACGAAGAGTCCCGCGGCCCCGGCCGGCTCTCCGGATGATATTGCACCGAAAACACCGGCAGGGTCTTGTGTCGATAGCCTTCCAGACAGCCGTCGTACAGATCGCGGTGGGTGACTTCCAGACACTCCGGAAGCCCCTCTTCAGTGACCGCGAATCCGTGGTTGTGAGAGGTGATTTCCACCTGCCGGGTGGCCAGATCCATCACCGGATGATTGATGCCGCGGTGGCCGAATTTCAGCTTGTGCGTTTTCGCGCCCATCGCAAGGCCGAGCAATTGATGCCCCAGGCAGATGCCCATGAGCGGAATCTCGCTCTCGACCAGCCTGCGGACTTCGTCCACAATTTCCGGCGTCGCCGCCGGATCGCCCGGGCCGTTGCTCAGCAAAATCCCGGCGGGGTTCATGGCCAGCGCTTCGGAGGCAGGCGTGCCGGCCGGGACGACGAGCACTTCGAAACCGCGCTCGCACAATTCGGTCACGATCCCCTGCTTGATGCCAAAGTCGTAGGCCACGATGCGCGGCCCGCTCCCCTCAAACCGCTCAACCTCGGTGCGCGAGACGAGCGGCGCCAGCGCGGCTCCGTCCATGCCGGGCTGCTCGCGCAGGGTGGCCAGACGGGGTGCCAGCCAACCCATCAGCTCGCCGTCGCGGCGCTCCACGTCGAGCGCCATCACCGCGCAGCGCATCGCGCCGCGCTCGCGCAGGTGCTTGGTGACGCCGCGGGTGTCCACGCCCTCCAGAATCGGCACGCCGCGCTCGGAAAGGAACGCCCCGAGCGGCGCCTGGCTGCGCCACGAGGAGGGAACCAGCGTGAGGGCGCGCACCACGATCGCCGCGGGATGCACGCGGGTGGACTCGTGATCCGCCACGGTAATCCCCGTATTGCCGATGTGCGACGAGGTGAAAACCACGGTCTGGCGCGTGTAGGACGGGTCGGTGAGAACTTCCTCGTAGCCGCTCATGGCGGTGTTGAACACGGCCTCGCCGTAGACCGAGCCCTGCGGGCCGTGCAGGTTGCCCTTCCAGAACGCACCGTCTTCGAGGAGCAGGATGCCTGGCTGCATGCGATTCATTCCTTTATGCAAAACACGCCGCGTGCAGGCGGCGAACGGCCCGGCCACTTCGGCGCCTGGGGGGGCCTTCCTGCATCCTGCAGCCCGGCGACGCGCCGACGGAAGTCGGCCCGAACAGAAAGGGGCCGCCGCGCCCACGCAAGAATCACCCGCCATGCGCACGCGCCGGCTGACCATGGGGCAGGCCCTGGTGCAGTATCTCATCCACCAGGACGTTGAGCGGGACGGCCAGCGCCACCCCTTCTTCGCCGGCTGCTTCGGCATTTTCGGCCACGGCAACGTCGCCGGCATCGGGCAGGCGCTCCACCAGTATCCCCAGTTCCCCTACTACCAGGCCCGCAACGAGCAGGCCATGGTACACGCCGCGGCCGCCTTCGCGAAGGTGTGCAACCGCCTGCGCACCCTGGCCTGCACGACCTCCATCGGCCCCGGCGCCACCAACATGATCACGGCCGCGGCCGGCGCCACCATCAACCGGCTTCCAGTGCTGCTATTGCCTGGAGATGTCTTCGCGCGCCGCAACGTGGCCCCCGTGCTGCAACAACTGGAGTCGCCCCACGGCCAGGACGTCTCGGTGAACGACTGCTTCCGCCCCGTCTCCCGCTACTGGGACCGCATCAACCGTCCCGATCAGCTTATCTACGCGCTTCCCGAGGCCATGCGGGTGCTCACCTCCCCGGCGGAGACCGGGGCGGTCACGCTGTGTCTGCCGCAAGACGTGCAGGCCGAATCGCACGCTTACCCGGAAGCGCTTTTCGAGCGGCGCGTGTGGCGCATTCCCCGCAATCGTCCGGACCGCGGGCGGCTCCTGGAGGCCGCGGAAGCCATCCGCGCGTCGTCACGTCCGCTGATCGTGGCGGGCGGCGGCGTGCTGTACGCGGATGCCAGCGAGGCGCTGCTGCGCTTCGTCGAGCAGAGCGGGATTCCGGTGGCGGAGACGCAGGCCGGCAAAGGATCCCTTCCCTATGACCACCGCCTTTCGCTGGGCGCGGTCGGCGTCACCGGCACCCTGGCCGCCAACCGCGTCGCGCGCGAGGCGGATCTCGTCATCGGCCTGGGGACGCGCTGGAGCGACTTCACCACCGCCTCCAAGACCGCGTTCCAGCACCCCGAGGCGCGCTTCGTCAACGTCAACGTCACGGAATTTGACGCCTGCAAACACGCCGGGATCGGGCTGTGCGGCGACGCGCGCGCAATTCTTGAGGAACTCGCCGACGCCCTTGCGGGATATCACACCGCCACCGAATATCGCGCGCATGCCCAGCGGCTCCACGACGAGTGGGACGACGAGGTTTCCCGGGTGTACGCGCTGCGGCACGGCCCGCCGCTCAGCCAGGGCGAGGTCATCGGACTGGTCAACGCCGCCGCGGGGCCGCGCGACGTGGTTCTTTGCGCAGCGGGAAGCCTGCCCGGCGACCTTCACAAACTGTGGCGCACCCGCGCGCCCAACACCTATCATCTCGAATACGGATACTCGTGCATGGGCTACGAGATCGCCGGCGGCATCGGGGTTAAAATGGCCGCCCCCGACCGCGAGGTTTTCGTGATGGTGGGCGACGGCTCGTATTTGATGATGAACACCGAGATCGTGACCGCCGTCCAGGAGGGCCTCAAGATCATCATCGTGCTGCTCGACAATCACGGCTTTTCCAGCATCGGCGGCCTGTCGCGCGCGGTGGGCAACGACGGTTTCGGGACCCACTACCGTTTCCGCAATCCGCGGTCCGGGCAGCTCGACGGCGAGGTTCTGCCCCTTGATCTCGCCGCCAACGCGCGCAGCCTGGGCGCGCGCGTCATCGAAGCGCGCACCCACGAGGAAGTCCGCGAGGCGCTGGCGGCCGCCCTCGCGGAAACCCGCACCACGGTGGTGGTCGTTCCGGTGGATCGCGAGTCGCGGGTCGCCGGCTATGAGTCGTGGTGGGACGTTCCGGTGGCCGAAGTATCCGAGATGGAAACCGTGCGGGCGGCCCGTGCCCGCTATGAAGAAGCCCTGGCACAGGAGCGGCATTTCGTATGAAACACGTGGCGGCGCCAAAAATTTACAGTCCCAAGAACCACAGGCTTGGCAGGCTGCTGTTCGTTGCCTCGGTGTTTCTCACGCCCCTCTTCACCTACGTGGTGTACGCCATGGAGCACGAGGAATCTCCGCACTCCGCCATCGTCTTCAAGGTGGGCGTGGCCATCGGCCTGCTGGCAATCGCGCTGGGTTTCCGCAAGGAGCGGCTCGTGATCACCTCCGACTCGGTGTCCTTCAAGCCCTGGCTGTTCGCGAAGCCGGTGCGTTACGCAATCCCCGCCGAGGCGGGCATCGCCCTGCGCAGCCGCGAGAACGAACTCCACAAGATTTTCTGGCGGGCGGCAATCGCGCAGGGTGACAACGAGCAGGTGCTGGTGGAGCGAGAAAACGCCCAGTTTGAGATGCGCAACACGGTCGAGGCCATTTGCAAGGCGTCCGGACGGCCGATGCTTGACGAGTCCGAGCCGAACAGGCCGGTCGAAATGGCCGCCGCGGATCTGGATCTGCCGCTTGCCGAACGCCTGGAAAAATACGCCGCGCTGCGCCAGCGCAAGGTAAAGATGCCCCGACTGAGCGGCATCGAGGAGGAAGTGCTGCCCAACGGCGACCGGCGCTTTTCCTGGTATCTGGCCACCCGCCGGCTGGTCGGATGGCTGGCCGCGATTACCGTGATGTTCATTGCACTTTATTTCGTGCCTGGAGAAACCTCGCACTCCTTCTACGATCAGTATGGCTGGGATGGATTTCTCCCCTACGTGGAGTGGGTGGTGCTCATTGGCGGCGCATTCATCGTGCTGGGCCTGGGCGGGCAGGAGCGGGTGACCTTCGACTCTGGCCACATTGCAGTCTCGTACAACGCATTTGGATTGCCGATCTGGCGCAGCACGCTGCCGGCCAGCGAGATCGAGGACATCCGCACGCTGGGCTCGCCGAGCGTGAAAATCATCTCCGACCGAAAAATCATCACCGCGCGCACTTTCCACTTCACCGACCTGGACAGAGGATGCGCGCGCTGGCTCGCCTATGAGCTGCAACGCACGCTTCGCTGGCGGCTGCAAACCTCCGGTGGAGAGCCGGAAGAAGAGGCTCGGGAAGGAGTCGAATCGTGACCCAGCTCAGGTACGATCTGCGGCCCCTCGATTACGGCGGCCTTCTCGACCGCGCGTTCGACCTGTACCGCCATAATTTTTCGCTGTTTTTCTCGATCGCGAGCGTGGTGCTCATTCCGCTGGCCATCATCCAGATGCTGGGCCCGCTGATGCAGAAGTCGCGCCCGACAGCCGACGACGCACTGGTTTTCGTGGGTTTTACGCTGCTTTTCGTGCCAATCTACATGTTTCTCGCGCTGCTGGTGCAGGCCGCGCTCACTCTGGCCATTTCCAATCGGTACCTCGGGTTGCCCTCCACGCTGGGCAGCGCCTGGGCCGGCGCTCGAAAAGCCCTGTGGCCGCTGCTGGCGACCGGCTTCATGGCCGGCATGCTGATGCTCATCGGGACCATCCTGTGCGTCATTCCCGGCATTTACGTGGCGTTCATCATCGCGTTCGTGACCCCCGTCGTCATGCTCGAGCACCGCTACTACAGCGAAGCAATCTCGCGGAGTCAGAGCCTGGTGGGCGACGGGCAGTGGGTTCGCGTGCTGGTCACCTGGCTGCTGCTGTTCCTCATCAACATGGCGGTGCTAATGTTGCAAGGCGGCGTGCAGGCCTTGTTCATGTTCACCCTGGGACCGGAATCGAGCATTTACGTGAACGCCGTCTTCCAGGCGGTGGTAAACGTGCTGATCATGCCGATCACGCTTACGGTGACCGTGTTGCTGTATTATGACATTCGGGTGCGCAAGGAAGCGTTCGACCTGCAGATGCTCGCCGCGGCCATCGGAGTGCCCTACACGCCCGCCTATCCGCAGGGCTACGCGCCGCCCGGACAGTATCCGCCGCCGCAGCAATACGCTCCGCCCTCCCAATATGCTCCCACCCTCCCGGGCCCGCCTCCGGCGGCACCTCCTCCCACCATCGACGGCACCGTCCGCTGCTCCGCGTGCAGTGCCGTCATCCCCGCGGTGGTCGCCTTCTGCACCAACTGCGGGGCCCCGCAGCCTCGGTAGCGGGGGTGCGCCCACTTCTCCTCCTCCTGGCAATCCTGCTCGCGCTATGCGTCCCTTCGGCCGCCGCCGATCCGCTGTCTCGACTGAAGGAAGCCCACGCGACGGTTTTGCGGGCGCAAGCCGCCGGCTCCGCAACGGCTTGCCGGGAAGCGACCGTCCAGGCCCTCGTGGCACTCGGTCCCAGCGCGCCCCCGGAGGTGCGCCGGCTGCTGGAGGACGCCCAATCCGCGTCGTGGCCGGACACGGCGCGCCAGCGCCTGCACGATGCGGCGCGCACCCTTGAAAACGGCCTGAACGCGGCGGCGGCTCCCGCATCGAGCGATGACGCGCTCACCGCGGCGCGCGCCCGCCTCACCGAAATCCTGCAGGGCCCGGAATTCAAGCGGGGACGCTTTTTCGACGAGATCCTGCGCCGCATCACCGCAATCGCGGAAGGCATCGTCCGCTGGATCGCCGCACAACTTGGATTCCACTTCAAGGAGGGCAGCGGCGTCTTTGACCTCCTCTTCCTCGCGCTGTGCGTTCTGGCCGCCATCCTCATTGCGCTGCTCGCCGTCCTGCTGCTCCGCCGGCTTTCTCAGCGGAGTTTGCAGGCCGCGCCCACCCGTCCGCAAGGGGAAGTGGAATTGCTGCGCACCACCGGCGAGTGGCTGAAATGGGCCAGCGACCACGCGCGCGACGGCGATTACCGGCGTGCGGTTCGGTGCGCTTACCTGGCCATGCTGCACCGCTTGCAGGACCTGGGACTGGTCGACCTGGAGCGCGGCCACACCAACTGGGAAATTCTGCGCGCGCTGCGCCCAAACCCGGCCCACGCCGATTTTGACGCGGCCACTCGCCTGTTCGAACGCCACTGGTATGCGCTGTGCCCGGCCGCGCAAGAAGACTATGAGGAGATGCTGCGCCTGCTGCACAACCTCGACGGCATTGGAGCCACCGCGGCATGAGTCGATTTTCCCTGGAAACCTGGGTGGTCCTCGTGCTGCTGGCGCTGCTGGTGGCCGCCGGAATTTTCCTGGCACGCGGCGCGGACGACGGAGCGTTCAACACCTTCCCCACGCGAAGCACGTACAGCGCGCAGGCTTCCGGCTACAAGGCCCTGTTCATGCTCCTCGAAAAAGCGGGAACCAAACCATTGCGACGCGGCTGGAAAGAATTGCCGGCCCAGACCCGGATATTGTTTGTCGTCTCGCCCCGCATCCCGCCGGTGCGCGACGAGTGGGAGGGGCTGCGCCCCTGGATCGCGCGCGGCGGCCTTCTGGTGGTCGCCCCCGGCCAGGAATATCGCGTGCCCCCGAACAGCCAGCCGGAGTGGATCGTCGCCTACCCGACAGTGCAGGAAGGCCTCATGGAAGGCGTCCCCTCGATCAGCGTCTACCGCTATCCTCCGTCCCTGCTCCCGCTGCCCTTCATGGCGCTCAGCGAGCGGCTCTGGCCGGATCCGTTTCCGCTTGCCAGCCACGACGACCGCGCGCTGATCTCCCTGGCCCGTTACGGAGAAGGCGCCGTCATTCTTTTGAACGCGCCGGAAATGTTGAGCAACGACGGTCTGCAGCGTGAGGCCAACCTCCGCCTCGCGCTCAACTTGCTCGCCTGGCGCGGCGTCACGCTCGACGGGCCGTCCGGCGCCGTGGTCTTCGATGAGTATCACCACGGCCACGGTTACGGCGAGGACCGCTCACTCTGGCAGCAGCTTCCGCCGGTGATGCGCGACGGCCTGATCGGCATCGGCATTGCGGGATTGATCTGGATCTGGGCGGTATCACGGCGCCTGGGCGCGGCGGTCCCGCTGCGCGCGCCGCCGCGCGTGCGCTCGGAATATCTGGAATCGATGGCCACGCTGCTCGAGCGGGCGCATGCGGTGCGCCTTGCCGCGCGCACCCGCGCCCGCACGCTGCGCGACCGCCTGAGCCGCACGCTCGGCCTCGGTGTGATGGGCACTTCCGAGGAACTTACGGCCGCGGTGGGCGCGACGCGGCCGGACCTCGCGCGGGAGGCGGCCGAGATTCTGGCCGGCCTGGAGCGCATGGCCAGCGCCCCGAATCCCTCGGCCGGCGACCTGCTGCGGTTGGCCAGACGCGAGGCGTCGCTGCTGCAGGATCTCAAGAAGGGAACAGTGCCGTGAGCGCATCCGTCCGCGATTGGACAGCCGCGATTTCCGCTGAACTAAAAAAGGTCGTGAAGGGGCAGGACGACGTCACGGAGCACTTGCTGGTGTGCATGCTCGCCCACGGGCACGCCTTGCTGGAAGGTGTTCCCGGGCTTGCCAAGACGCTGCTGGTGAAATGTCTGTCCAAAGCAATGGGAGCGGAATATCGGCGCGTCCAGTTCACTCCGGATTTGATGCCGTCCGATCTGACCGGCGTGCGCGTGTATCTTGCCGCGGAGGGAAGGTTTGAACTGCAGCGCGGGCCGGTGTTCACCCAATTTCTGCTCGCCGATGAGATCAACCGCACGCCGCCCAAGACGCAATCCGCGCTGCTCCAGGCAATGGAAGAGCGCACGGTGAGCATCGACGGAACCGACTATGCTCTGTCCGATCAATTTTTCGTCATGGCCACCCAGAATCCCATCGAGCACGAGGGCACTTATCCCCTGCCCGAGTCGCAACTGGATCGGTTCCTGATGAAAATCAGCATCAACTATCCACAGCCCACCGCCGAGCTAGAGGTGCTGAAACTGCACCACGCGGGGCTGGATCCGCACCGCCTTGAGGGAATTGCCCAGATTGCCGGCACCGGCGACCTGTCGGCTCTTGCCGCGGAAATCCACGCGGTGAAGGTTGAAGACAAAGTCATGCAATACGTGCTGGAAATTGTGGGCGCCACGCGGCGCTCTCCCCAGGTGATGCTGGGCGGCAGCCCGCGCGCGTCGGTGGCCATACTGGTGTGCGCGAAAGTGATGTCGGCGATGCGCGGGCGGGATTATTGCATTCCCGACGACGTGAAGGCGGTGGCCGCGCCGGTGCTGCGCCATCGGCTGCTGCTGCGGCCGGAGGCCGAGCTGGAGGGGTTGACGGCGGATCGCCTGATCGACAGCCAGCTTGCCGCGCTTCCGGTGCCTCGGTGAAAAACCGCTGGATGCCCACGCCGCGGCTCGCCTTCTGGCTTGCGGCCAGCTTCGTGGGCGCGCTGGTGGAGCCGCTCGTGCCCGGCATGGTGTGGGCCACCGCCGCCGCCGACGCGGTGCTGGCCGGCATGGTGTGGCACGATTATCAGACCCTGGCCTCGGCCCGTGGATTGCGCATGGAGCGGCGCGCCGAGCCGATTTTCTCGCTGGGCGTGGAAAATCCGGTGGCGCTGGAGGCGGTGAACCCGTCCGCCGTGCCCCTCACCCTGGAGATCGTGGACGAACCGCCGGCCGAATTCCGCACCGAGGGCGACTCCCAGCAAGTCCGCGTGGCGCCGGGCACCCGCTGGAAATTCTCCTATCACACGACGCCGCCGCGCCGCGGAGACTTCGCGTTCGGCGCGCTGAACTTCCGGGCGCGCACCGACCTGGGACTGGTGGCGGTGCAGCGCCAGGAAACGCCGGCCGACGCCCGCGTGCGGGTGTATCCCAACCTGCGCGATTCCCGTCACCTTGCGCTGCTCGCCATGCGCGACCAGCTCGCGCAGATGGGCATTCGCACCGCGCGCACCCCGGAAGCCGGCCGCGAGTTTGAATCGCTCCGCGACTACGTCAGCGGGGACGAATATCGCACGGTCGATTGGAAGGCCACCGCGCGGCGCAGCCGGTTGACCACCCGGCAATATGACGTCGAGCGCAGCCAGAAGTTATTGATCGTCCTCGACCTGGGACGCACCATGACCAGCCGACTGGGCGACCTGACCAAGGCTGATCTCGCCATCAACGCCACCGTGCTGTTGACCTCGGTGGCCGCGCGCCTTGACGACCGGGTCGGGGTGGTGGCGTTCGCCGACAAGATCCTCGGCGTGCTCCCGCCCGGGCGGGGGCGCATGCAGTCGATGCGGCTCCTCGAATTTCTCTATCCGCTGGAGGCAGTGCCCCGCGAAGCGGATTACCTGGGCGCCTTCACCGAGATCGCGCGCCGCGTCCAGGGACGCACTCTGGTCATCGTGTTCACTGATCTGGTGGATCCGGAATCTTCGTCGCAGCTCATCGCGCAGATCGGTGTCCTGGCCCGCCGCCACGCCGTTCTCTGCGTGGCGCTCGCGGATTATGAGCTAGATCGGATCCTCGCCGGCCCGCCGGAAGATATCCCCGCGCTCTATCGCCAGACCGTGGCGCAGACCTTGCTCGACGATCGCGACCAGGCGGCCGCGAAATTATCCGCGCGGGGAGTGGGCGTGATGAAGGCCAGTCCGGAGCATCTCTCCGTGCAGGTAGTCAATCGCTACCTGGGCTTCAAGGCGACGGGTCGGGTCCGGTAGCGCGGCCACCGGAGAGCCAGAGACACAATAGCGTAAAGAGCATCCCTCCAACGAGCAGCTTCACGACCGGCCCAACGTCTGGAGACGGCGAGAAAAATCCCTCCACCAGGCCGGCCACCACCAGCAGCACGACTACCCCGAACAGGAGGGACACCGCGCGCCGTGCCGCAAGCTTTACCGCGTCGCGCCGATACAGCCGACCGGGCGCAATGAACGCATAGCCGATTATCATCCCGGCCGCACCGGAAATCAATATCGCCGGAATTTCCAGCGATCCATGGGGAACCACGAACGACCAGAAATTCAAGTCGGTGCCGCGTTGGTTGACCGCCACCGCGACGGCGCCCATCATCACGCCGTTGTATCCCATGATGTAGAGCGAGCCCAGGCAGGCCAGCGTGCCCAGCGCAAACGCGTTGATGGCCACGCGGATATTGTTGGTCATGATGCCGGCCGAGGCGGAGGGACGCTCCAGGCGCGGCAGCCAGTCCTTCGCGCCCTCGTGACGCTCGGCGATGTGCTCCAGAGCCTCGTTCCAGCCCTTCCCGAGCAGCGCGTCCGCCGAGTCGGGGCGTACGAACAGCGCGCACGCGCCCACCAGCACGCCCAGTAGGAATATCCCCACCGACACCGCAATGAAGCGCCGCTCACGGCGAAAGGCACGCGGAAACTCGTTCAGCAGAAAGTCGGCGACGCCGGCCGACCCGCGCGGGGGCGCCGCGTACACCAGCGGGTAGGCGCGCGCCACGAGGCGGTTCAGGTGCTCCACGTCGCTGCCGCCCACTCCCGCGGTGCGGGCCCGGGCCAGGAGCGCGGATGCCCGCCGGTACACGCGTCCCAGTTCCAGCAGGTCGTCGTCGGGCAGCGACGACAGGGGCCGGCCCTCAATCCGGGCAAGCAGCTCGTCCAGGCGGCGCGCGGGAGACTCCATCCCCGAAGGTTTCCCGGAAATGCGTCGAAGTCCCCCTCACGAATGAGCCGGCACATCACCATCACCACGCCGGAGGGCGTGGCCATCGAGTACAACGTGGCGGGTGTGGGCACGCGGTTCCTGGCTCTGCTGGTGGACACCCTCCTGCAAGCCTTCATCATGCTGCTCCTGGTGCTCGGGTTCGTGGCGGTGGTCAGCATCGGCTCCTACGCATGGAGCGAGGCGCCGTGGTGGGCCTACGCCGGCCTGCTGTTGTCATTGTTCCTCGTTTTTGAGGGATATTTCGTGGCGTTCGAGGCCCTCTGGAACGGCCAGACGCCCGGCAAGCGCGCGGTCGGGCTGCGCGTGGTGCGGGAAGGCGGATTTCCCCTGGATTTCCGCGGCGCCGTGATCCGCAACCTGTTGCGCATCGTGGATTTTCTTCCGAGCGGATACCTGGTGGGCGTATGCATGATCTTGTTTCACGCGGAGTCGCGCCGGGTGGGGGATATTGCCGCGGGCACCCTGGTCATTCGCGAGCGCGAGGCCGGAACCCAGGCCGGCTACTCGTTCGGCGGAGATGTGGCCGCGCCGGCCGCCCCGCTGATCGGGTTGGATTCGCTCACGCCGCAGCACTACGAAGTCATGGAAACATTTTTACGCCGCCGCCACGAAATGGCGCCGTCGCTGCGCCACCAGATGAGCGAGCAGATCGGATGGCAGATCCGCGGCGCGCTGCCGGATGCGCCCCGCGAGTGGAGCGGAGAGCGCCTGATGGAGGAGATCCTGCGCGAGCGCGCGCGTCGAATCGGACTATGACAGCACGGCCATTCCAGGCAAGGCCCGCTCAAACGGAGCGCGCAGCGCCGGGTCAAAATCCTCTCCAAAACGGCTGAGAAAGTGCTCGAGACTGGAGGGCTCCTCGCAAAACGCCTCCGCGATGGCAAGCACCCGGGCCAACAGAGGGATCGCTTCCCCGGCGAGGTGGTGCGGCCCGCTGCCGTTGAAGCGCTCGTGATGGTAGCGCACGATGGGCACCAGACGTGAAAACAGGGTGACCTGCTCCAGCATGCGCGCGCCAGTATCGACGTGCGCCGGATCGTGCGGATTGGAGCACTTGATTTTGCCCAGATCGTGGAGCAGGGAAGCGTAGCACAGATTTTCCATTTCATCCGGGCCAAGCTGCATCTCCTTGCCCAGCGCGGTAGCCAGGCGCGCCACCGTCAGCACGTGCTCGCGCGAGACCGGATCGAACGCCTGGTAGGTTTCGATGAGCGCTTCGATGGCCTGCTGGAAGAAATTGTGCAATTGCTCCAGGGCGAGCGCGTTCTGCAGCGCGACGGCGGTGTGCGCGGCCAGCACGGTGAGCAGCTCCACGTCGTCCTGGGTGAAGCCGGCCGGCTTGTTGATCAATTCCAGAACGCCGAGCACCTGATTCCCGTAAATCACCGGGACGGCGAGCAGGTTTTTCGTCGAATATCCGACGGCATCGTCGACGCCCCCGTAGTGGCGCGGGTCTTTGGAAACGTCTGGAACCAGGACGTGGGTGCGATGGGTAGCGGCATATCCCGCAATGCTTTTGTCCGGAGAGAGGGGCAGCGAAATGGTCACTACCTTGTCATGGCCCGGGCCGCGCGATTCCCGAAAATACATCAGCGACTGCTCCCAGTCGATGAGAATCAGCGAGACGGCCGCGGAGCCGAACACCGCCACGGCGGCGTCCAGGATGCGGTCAATGATGTGCTCCTCGTCGAGCGTGCTGGCCAGCTCGAGGGCCAGCCGCCCAATTTCCCCGAGACCCTGGTCGCGCGAGTTCTCTTCCTTGTTGTCCCGGCTTTCCAGGTGCTTCTGAAGGGAGGGGATGCGGATGAGGCCGGTGCGCGGAGGGCCGCCCGCCATCTCGCGCACGATGGGCTACACCGGCGGCCTTGGCGTGGCCGGAAGCACGCGGTTGCGCAGAACTTCCTGGGCCACGCGTTCCCTTACCGCCGGAGGCGCGGTTCCAGCGGGAACCGCACCCAGATACGCCTCCTCTTGAAGCTTGCGGATGTCGCCCATGTAGGCGACGCGGCTCTCCACTGAAAAGCCGGTGCGCATCTGGATGTAATCCTTCGCGAACGCATCGGTGGGATCGGCCATCGCCACCAGGATTCCATCGTCCCCGTGGCGTCCGATGCAGATGGCGTGGTAGCGGACGGCCATGGCCTGCGGGATGACGCGGACGATTGCGTGATCCGGCGGCGTCGCGTCCAGATCGACGGCTGCAACGCCGAACATCGCGGCCTTTGTCTCAAGAATTGCGGCCCGGTCGATGAGCTTGTTGGCGACCAGGACCTCCTCGGGGGAAACCTGCTCGTTGGCGGCGTGCGCCAGCACTTCTGCGGCGCGGCCGCGCTTGAGCCGGCGCTGCGCGACCAGGCGCTCGACCAGATGCTTTCCGTAGTCTTCCAAGGGGGTACCCCGTCCTGGGATTGGATCCAGGGGAAGTCGCCCTCGGCGCCCCCTGGACCTCCCTGTTTCTGGTATTATCGGCGATGGAAGGAAGGAAATTCAACGTGCGGCGCGGGAAGCACGGCGCATGCCACGGATCCTGGTGGCCGGCGGCGGCGCGGCCGGGTACTTCGCCGCGATCCGCGCCCGAGAAGTCTGCTCGCGGGTCGAGGTGGCCCTCTTCGAGAGCCTCTCGCGCCCGCTCGGCAAGGTCAAGATCAGCGGCGGCGGACGCTGCAACGTCACCCACCACTGCTTCGACGCCGGGCGCCTCGTGGGCTTCTATCCGCGCGGCGGGCGCGCCCTGCGCGGCGTCTTTGAGCGCTGTGGGCCGCTGGACGTGGCACGCTGGTTCGAATCACGCGGGGTGCGGCTCAAGACCGAGGAGGACGGGCGGATGTTTCCGATCACCGACTCCTCGCAGACCATCATCGACTGTCTGGAGCGGGAAGCCGCCCGGGCGGGCGTTCAGGTGGCGTTGCGACGAGGCTTGCGTGCGGCACGGCGGACGGCGGGCGGTTTCACCGTGGACTTCGGCGGCGTCGAAGAGCGCGGGGACGCGCTGCTGCTGGCGACCGGCAGCAACGACGCGGGCTATGCCTGCGTCGTTGCGCTCGGACACGGGCTGGTGCGGCCGGTGCCGTCGCTGTTCACATTCAAGGTCGCGGACCCGCGCCTGGAGGGACTGGCCGGCGTCAGCGTGCCGCGCGTGGTGGGGAGGCTGGTCGTGCCAGAGCATCCCCCGGTGGTGCAGGAAGGGCCGCTGCTGGTCACCCACTGGGGGCTGAGCGGGCCCGTGGTGCTGCGGCTCTCGGCGTGGGGAGCGCGCGCGCTGCACGAGGTCGGCTACCAGGCAACGCTGCTGGTGGATTTCTTTCCCGACACGGGCCAGGAGCAGGTGCGCGCCACGCTGTTCGAGGCGAAGGCGCGCTCGCGCAAGCACGCGGGGAACGACTGCCCGTGGGACTTTCCGCGCCGCTTGTGGGAGTCGCTGCTGCGCCACGCTGGCGGAGATCCCGAGGCGGCGTGGCCGGCCCTCCCGAACAAGGTGCTCAACCGCCTGGCGGAGGAGTTGAAACGCGGGTCGTTCCGCGTGTCCGGCAAGGGCGCGTTCAAGGAGGAGTTCGTGACCGCGGGCGGCGTGCCGCTCGACGAGGTGGACCTCCGCACGATGGAGAGCCGCTGCTGCCCGGGATTGTACCTCGCCGGCGAGATCCTCGACGTGGACGCGCTGACCGGCGGCTTCAACTTCCAGAACGCGTGGTCCACGGGGTGGATCGCAGGCTCAGCCGCGGCGGAGTCGCTGCGCTGACCCGCCATCCTGGGAGCGAACGGCGGAAGGCACGCAGACGCTGAGGCCCGAAGCGGGGCGGCATGGCCATCGTGCAACTCCTGTTCTCCCTGTTTCTCTTCGCGCTGGGCGGCGCGGTCGTGGGCGTGTGCCTGTTTCCGGGCATCGCGCTCACCTACGATTTGTGGCTGGTGTCCGCGTCGCAGGATATCGCCGTGCGTCTGCTGCTGGTTTCAGTGGGCCTGGGCTGCACGTATTTCATTTACGGCTTCATGTTGCTGCTGGTGACGGGGACGTTGTTCCGCGTGCTGCGTCTGCAGCTTCATCCGGGAGAGTACGAATTGTTGTCACCGACATCCCTTCGCTGGGTGCTGGGATCGGCGCTGGGCCTGGTGGTGAAGGTGACGTTCATGGACTTCCTCGCGCTCACGCCTTACCTTACGTGGTGGTTCCGCATGATGGGCGCGAAGGTGGGCCGCGAGGTGATGATCAATTCCAAGTACGTGCACGACGCGTCGCTGCTCGAGATCGGAGATGGCACGGTTATCGGCGGCGAGGCGGCCATCTCGTGCCACGCGGTCGAGCACGGCAAACTCATCCTTAAGAAAATTGTGGTGGGCCGCAAGTGCCTCATCGGCCAGCGGAGCATTCTCATGCCGGGGGTGGTGATCGGCGACGGCGCGGTGATTGGCGCGCAGGCGATGGTGTTGAAGGACGCGGTGGTGCCCGCCGGCGAGACGTGGATCGGCATCCCGGCGGCCCCCATGCACCGCGTCCAAAGTTAACACCCCGGCAACCCTGAAGGGGTCGGGCGTCGGCTACAATTCCGGGGAATCGCGTATCGAGAGGAAGGCCAGCCATGCTTGTCCCCACCCTTTGCAGCCCGGGGTTCTTCGCGCTTGAGGAGCCGCCCGCAAAGCCGAAGGCTCAACCCGCGCCGATGGTCGACGGCCTGGCCGCCATGCCCGACACGTGGATCCCGCAGGGCAACTGCCGCGCCTACGTGACCAGCCCCTGGGGCGCGGACAACGCCACGGTGACCCGCAATCCGCGGAAGGTCTCCATGGACCTCGACGCCGCCTTCTCCCCCGACGTGGAATTCACCGACCTGGGCAGCGGCCGCGTAAAAGCCTTCATCGACATGCCCTGGCCGCTCTCCAACATCAAGGCCGAAGGTCCCATGACCTACAACCCGGCCAACGACACGGTCCACTTCCAGGACGAGCGCACGCCCCGCACGGCGGACATGTGGCAACTGTCGGATGGACGGGTACACGTAGTGGTGCACGATCCGCAGCGGGGACGGATTGACTTGCAGCTGACCCGGTTGTCCGCGAAGAATCCTTAACCGACCCCGAACACCTGCGGCCAGCGATGCGCGAAGAACGTCCCCTTACCGACGACGAGCGGCAGTTGCTCACCTCGGCCACACGCAACCTCAGTCGGATGCGCGTCTTGATGGGCCTCCTCGCCCTCATCGCTCTCGCAGTGGCCGCCACCGTGGCTGTCACCCTCACCTCGCACCGCGGACAGGCCGTGCTGCCCGCCCTCGGCAGCATCCTCATCCTTATTCTGCAGCAGACCGTCGCCCGTGACCCCGGACGCGCGCGCGACCTCGCGGGCGGCAAGAAGATCGTGCTGCGCGCTCCGCTTGAGAGCGTCTCCGCCGTGCCCTATCGGGGGAGGTGGATCGTACGCGTGCGTCTTGCCGACGAGTCGCTCAAGATGTACCGCAAGAACGCGCCCAGGTGGGCCGTGGGCGACGAAGTCGAGGTACACGTCGCCCCCCACTCGCGGGACGTGCTCTGGGCGGCGAAACCCGGGACGATCGCGGCCGAGCGCCAGCCTCTCGTCCCGTAGGAACAGAACGGCCTCAAGCTGAGAAGAGCAGCCTCACGTCCGTAGGGACAGGACGGCCCTCAAGCCGAGAAGAACTTCCCGGCGTGAAGGCCCTTGTCCGAATCTTGTTACTCCTGCTCTGCACGCAAAGCGTCGTGCTGGGCGCTCCCTTTGACACGCGCCCGCCGGAGATCCACAGTATCACCTTCAACACGTGGCCCCCGGACGCGCGGATATTTCTGGAGGCCTCGCAGCGGCAATACCTGGGACGCAGCGGACAGCCCATTCCGATGAACTCGGCCCAATTCCGCGACAACGAGGGGAAATACCAGACCGCGTTTCGGCTGACGTTTGAGCTGCCCGGCTACGAGCCGGCCTATGAGAGCATCCCCACGACGATTTTCCAGTCGAGCGAGCCGGTCTACCCGCAGTCCGACGATCGGCGCAAATACCTGAGACTGACTCCAGAATTCCCGGTCGTCGTTGATCTCTACTACATGGCCGTTCTGCATCCGGTGCCAGCAGCGCTGATCGCCGTCGCCGTAATTTTTCTCACCGTAACCACCCTCCGCCGCCGCCGCGAGCAGAAGGCCCTCATCGACCGCGCCAACCGCATCGAAAAACTAAAGGCCCACAACACCAGCGACCCGTTCATCGGCAGCGAGCTGGGCGGCTACCGCATTACCGACCGTCTGGGCGCGGGCGGCATGGCCACCGTGTACCGCGCCCTTCCCGACGATACCCTCGATGAAAAGGACGCAGTGGCGCTCAAAGTCATCTCCAGGGACATGACCGCCGACCCGGAATTCGTGCGCCGCTTCAACCACGAGGTTCGCGCCTGCAATAAACTGCGCCACAAATCCATTGTCTGTCTTTACGCCAGCGGCGAGCAAGAGGGTATCCTCTTCATGGCCATGGAAATCGTCAAGGGCGTCACTCTCCGCGACCGCATGCGCAACGGTCAGATTTCGCTCGACAACGCACGCGCCATATTATCCAAATTACTGCAAGGCGTGGACTACGCGCACGCGCAGGGCATCGTACACCGTGACCTCAAGCCGGACAACGTGATGATCACCGACGACGACACCGTGAAAATCATGGATTTTGGCCTCGCGCGCAGCCGGGATTTCTCCAAGGTCACCAAGACCGGCACGACCATGGGCACGCCGGCCTACATGCCGCCGGAACAGATCACCAGCCAGCCGGTGGACGCCCGCGCCGACCAGTATGCGCTCGGCATCCTCGCCTACGAGATGCTGTGCGGCACCAACCCGTTCGAAGAAGAAGATCCCATGGCCACCATCTACAAGCACCTGACGGTCGACGCCCCGCCGCCCAGCACGCTGCGGCCGGACCTTCCGAAAGCAGTGGACGCGGTGATTCTCAAAATGCTCGCAAAGGCTCCAGCAGATCGATATCCCCGCCTCGATCAGGCCCTCAAGGCGCTCGACGACGCCCTCAATTAAATTACCGCTTGCGCTGGCAGCGCGGGCAAAAGTGGTACGAGCGCCCGCTCAGAACGCCGTGTCGGATAACCGTCCCACAACGATTGCAGGGCTCGCCGGTACGCTCGTACACGTCCGGCAGATAATCCCCGCCCACGCCAAAAAGCGTCTCGTAGGTCTTGCTCTTCAGCGTCGCCCCGTGCGCCTCCAGAGCGCGCTCCAGCACCGGCCGGATAAAAGACACCACCTCCCGCAAGCGACGCCGCGACATCGTCCCCAGGCGCTGCTCGGGATGCACGCGCGCCTGCCAGCACACTTCGTCGGCGTAGATATTCCCCAACCCGGCCACGAAGCGCTGGTCGAGCAACGCGGCTTTCACCCGCACGGAGCGGCCCTCCAGGCACGCCACGACCGACTCCTCGTCAAAGTCCGGCAAACTCGGATCCGGCCCCATCCGGCTCAAGAATCCAGTATCGTCCGCAATTCCCAGGAACCCGAAAGTCCGCGGATCGTGATAGACCAGCCGCCGCCCGCGGGACAGAAAGAGCACGCCGTGCACGTGCGGCGCGCCGATGATTTCCTCGACGTCGCGCTCCACGTGCAGGCGGCCGGTCATCCCCAGGTGGGCCAGCATGAAGCGCCGATCGTCGAGCGGAAAATACAATTGCTTGCCATGCCGCCGCGCCTCGAGGATGCGCCGACCCTGCATTCCCTCGATAAACTCACCCACGCTGGGCATGGTGATCCGCTCGAGATCGGCCCATGCTTCCTTCACCCGCGCGCCCACCAGGTCAGGCTCCAGCAAGCGGCGCACCGTCTCGACTTCCGGCAATTCTGGCATGGCGCGTGCTACGCTCACGGCCCCCTGGAGTCCTACACCCGATTGACAGGCGCGGGCGCACCACGTAAACTAGGTCCGCTCAACCTTACTTGCACGCTTGAGGAGCCGTCTTGGATCCCATCACCCAGGGGACCCGCATCCAGTGGCCCGCCGCCCGCCAGCGCGCGGGAGAGGCACCGCCCGCCGTTCCGCGGGATCAGGTGACGCTGGGTGGCTCCTGGCCCCGCCCGGACAGCGTCCCGGTGCGCGAGGCGCCGCTCCCCAAAGCAACCCCGCGTCCGGACCTGAGCGCCCCGCTGTTCATGGAATCGACCACTGCCCCAACCGAGGCAGAGCGCCCGCTCATGCTGGGCCCCATTCCTGAGGCGTCCGTCCTGCCGGTCGCCCCCGACAAGCGGACCCGCGCGCTTCTGAACAGCATGATCGTGAGCGCCCCCTCCGTCGAGTCGCGCCGCACCGTGGTCCTTCAGCTTCAAGCCTTCGGGATCGACGCCGTGTCGCTGGTCCACAACCACGGCACTCAGATCATCGTGGTGCCGAACAACATCTCGCTGGAGGACGCCTGGCAGAAGTTCGGCCTGCCCGAGGACACCGCGAAAGACCTCAAGTCCGACACCGCCGGGATGTTCCGCCCGGGGCCCAACGTGCTGCTGCTCCGCGAGGATCACTTAAGCCGCGGCTTCTCCGCG
>VGFD01000019.1 GCA_016868975.1 Armatimonadota bacterium
GAGAATCTCGATCGGGCGCTGGGTCTGCTGGGCCCGGCCGGGCGCAAGCCGCGCGGCCCGATGTCGGAGGAGGAGCGCTTGCGGCGCCGCGCCCGCGTGCTGGTCCGCGCCGAGATGGGCCGCATTGAAGCCACCGTGGGCAACTTCGAGCGCGCCCGCGGCATGCTCTCGGGCGCCCGCCGCGAGGCCGCCGGGCTCGGGGATGAAGAGGTGATGCACGGCGTGCTGGCCGTGCTGGGCCGCGTGCAGGAGGAACTGGGACAGGTCGACGAGGCGCGCGCCACCTGGGAGGAGATTACGCGCGGCGTGAAGCGCTCGCTGGCCAGCGCCGTCCGCCTGGAAGCGTTCATGGGGCTCGCGCGCATCGCCGTTGCGCAGGATCGGCTCGACGAGGCCGTGGTGTACGTGCAGGCCGCCGAGGAAGCCGCCCTGGAGGCGGGCTGGATGGGCGTCGCCATGATGGGACAGGTCGCGGAGGCGTGGGAGGTGCTCGGCGAGCCGGAGCGCAGTCTCGGGCTGATCGATCGCGCCGTCACCATCGTGCGGTTGTCCGGCGTCGAGGATCGCGCGCGGTTGCCGGCCATGCTGCAGGTGAAGGCGCGCCTGCTGTGCCAGGTGGGTCCGCCGCAGTTCCAGGAGGCCGTGCGCTCCGCGGAGGAGGCGGTGGAAATCAGCCGCCAGGTCGGCGATCCCACCTCAATGGCGGAAAACATGGAGGGCATGGCGCACATCCTCATCCTGGCCGGCGAGGACAGCCGCGCCGTGGAGCAGTTTCATGCGGCGCGGCACGTCTACGAGCGGCTCGGCCACGAGGCCGGCGCCGGGCGCGTGCACGGCCATCTGGCGCGCCTGCACCTGCAGTCCGGGGACGCTGACGCGGCGCGCGGACATCTCGACGAGGCGCTCCGCCTGGGGGCGCAGGTGAGCACCACCGCGCCCGAAGTCCTGGCCGACGCGCTGCTCACCGCGGCCAGCATGGAGCACGAGCAGGGGCACGCCGCGGAGACCACCGCGTACCTGCTGGCCTACCTCGATCTCTGCCTGGCCAACAGCGACGTGGCCGCCGCGGTGACGGCCTTGCACGGGCTTGACGAGCAGCCGCCGGGCCACGACCTGATCCGGGTGTCCGCTGATCAGTGGCGCGTGCTCGATCACATCATCGAGTCCGCGCAATCGCTGGAGGACGTCGTCGAGTGCCGCCTGGCCGGCATGAAGGCCGCCGAATTGCGCGGGGAGGAGGCCGAGTACGATCGATGGCTGGAGGAGGCGCTTCACACCGCCCGCCAGTGTCCGCCGTCGCGGCTGGATCCGGCCGCCATGGACGATCTGGCGCGCGCCCTGGAGAAGCGCGGCAATCTCGCTGACGCGGCCAACGTGTACCGCGCGCTGGCGGCCCGCGGCGACTCCGACGATCTGGCCGGTGACGTGGAAGAAATGCGCGCTTACGCCTGCGGTCGCGCTGGAGAATTGTTGACCCAGGCCGGACAATTATCCGAGGGATTGCAGGCGTATTTCGAGGCGGAGCGGCACGCGGAAAAGGCCGCCTCGCCCATCAAGGATCCGGGGATTGCCTGGAATGCGTTCGCCATCGCCAGCATCCACCTGGAAGAGGGCCGCGCCGAGGAGTCAAAAACCTGGTATAAGAAGGCCGTGCAGCGCTGGCAGGCCTTGATCGACGCCGGCACCGGCGAGATCGAGGAGCGCCACAATTTTATTTCCATGCTGGCGCTGGCCCAGGTCATGAGCGGCGAGCCGGGCGACGCGCTGGCCACCATGGAGCGTTTTCGCGCGCGGGTCGAGCAGCAGGGCCGCACCCATCTGCAAACCTGGCTGGTGGCGGCGTGCGATCTTTCCGAGGCGCTCATCCGACAGGGAAATCAGGACGCGGCGATTTACGCGCTCAACGAGTGCCTGGCCTATGTCGGGCCGGAAACACTGCCGGATATCGCCTGTCGCGTCCATACCATGATGAGCTGGATGCATGCGGGAAAGCGCGAGATCAAAAAAGCGTTCGACGCCACCGAGCGGGCGCTGGCGCTCGTGCCGGACGTCGCGGACCCCTCGATCGCGCTGCAGGCCTGGGTGCAGCTTGCCACCCTGCAATCGTGGATGCGGGACACCGACTCCGCGGCGCGCACCCACCTGGAAGTCATTCGCCTGTCCGCCGAATTGGGCGACTGGAAATTGCTCCTGGAGCATCGTGAATCTCTGGTCCTGGCGCTGGCCGGGGCCGGCGCGCTCGACGAGGCCCGGGTGGCCTGGAGTCAGCTCCAGCAGGCGCGGGCCTCGGCTCAGGAACAATTGCCCGATCTGCGCATTCCCCGCGCGCATTTCGCGCTGGCCGCCATTCACTTGCGCACTGGTGACACCGGGCGCGCCCGCGAGCTGATTTTGCAGGACCTGGTTTCCGCCAGCGCTCTGGAAGGCCCGGAGAGGGTAGAGGAAATTGCCTTCTTGCTTTCCTGGTTGGGGACGGCATACAAGCAGGAAGGTGAATGGCGGGAGGCGATCGCCGCGCTCAACCAGTGCGTTGAAGCGGTACACGGAAATCCGGCCGACGGCAAGGAGCGCGGGTTTTCCGATGACTCGCTGGCCTCGGTTTACCTGGAGTTGTGCGAAATCCACGCCCGCCTGGAGCAATGGGATGAAGCCGAGGAATCGCTGGCCGAGGCGGAAAAGCGCGCCGCCTCCGATCCGTGGGTGGAGCGCCGCCTCGAAGGGTTCCGAGAAGCGGTGAAAAATCGCACGGAGCCGCCCTCCGCGGATCCCCTGCAAGGGTGAGGCATATTGAACGCGGCGGCAATAAAAACGCCCGCCTGTCCAGGACAGGCGGGCGTTTCAAGGGGTCGCGGCCGCTACACGTGCGCGTTCCAGGGCTGGCGCTCGGCCAGCGCGAGCACCTTGGGCGGGTATGAGCTGCCGCCGTTGTAGCGCTTGAGCGCCATTTCCCAGGAGCCGGTCTTCTCGTACAGCGAGGACAGGTACTTGGCGCCGTAGTCGATGTTCTTCTTGGGGTCGAACACGTCCTTGGTGCGGGCGAACTCGTGGAAGCGGTCGTCAATCTGCATGACGCCCTTGCCGTGCTGGCCGTCGAAGGACAGTGCATTCTGGTTCCAGCCGCTCTCCTGCCAGGCCACCGCCTTGAGGATGTTGGGCGGAATCCCGTACTTGTTGGAGGCCGCGTCGAGCATCTGGCCGATCTCCGCCTTGCTCGCCTTCGGCCCGAAGTCGGGAATCTGCACGTTGGGATTGGCCGCCGGGCGTCCGGTCACGCCGGCCGGCGGGCCGCCCATCCCCGGCATTCCGCCCATCTGGCCGAAATTCGGAACCCCCTGGCCGCCCATCGGCGCGCCGCCGGCCGGGCGCGGCATGAAGTCCAGCGTGGGGGCCTGGGTCGCCGTGTCACGGGCCGCGTTGGTAATCACCGGACGATCGAAGATGGCGCCCAGCTCGGCTTCCTGCTGGTGCAGCTTCTGGGTGAGCTGGTCCACCTTCGCCTGGTCGCCGGAGTCCTTCGCCTGCTGAATCTCTTGCTTCGTCTTCTCGATCTCGGCCAGCTTGGCGTCCATCTCGGCCTGCAGGCGGTCCTGTTCCGCCTGCTGCTTGCGCGCGTTCTCTTCGTCGATCTGGCGCTGCGCGTCGGGACTCAGCTGGGTGAGGTCGAAGGCGGGGCCGTCCTTGTCCGGCGGGGCCTCGCCCTGTTTGCCGCCGTCGGCTTTGTTCTGGTTGCGCGCGGCATCCGCCTGGCGCGCGTCGGTTGCGGCGTCCGCATTCCGTGCCTGGGCCGCGCCGACGGCCTGGACGGGCTGGTTGTTCTGTTGGGCCATGGACCGTTTCCCTTCGAGAGCGCCCGTGCCCGGGTGCCGGGCAAAAAGCGTGGTTTTCACTATTGTCACGCCACAGGACCCTCAAGTCAAGCGCGCCGGGGAGGGATTTCGGCGTGTCCGGATTGCCGGATTTCCAGGAGGGGAGTGCTCTGCTCGAGAAGAAGTCTCCCCCCGCTTTCGGGGGCGCTTGGTCTGGAACGGCTTCACAGCGGCGTTTCGTGCGTACCGGATGAAGATGAGCGGCGTCGAGTCACCCTTCCAGCAGGCATCCGCGGGCTCATTAAGGGGAGCTTTCATATGACAGACAGCTTGACCATCACCGACAACCGTACTGGCCGCGCCTACGAGGTGCCCATTACGCAGGGGACCATCCGCGCCACCGACCTCCGCCAGATCAAGACGGACGAAGAAGATCCCGGCCTGATGGCCTACGATCCCGCGTTCATGAACACGGCCTCGTGCATCAGCCGCATCACGTACATCGACGGCGACCGCGGCATCCTTCGGTATCGCGGATATCCCATCGAGCAGCTGGCCACCCGGAGCAACTTCCTGGAGGTTGCCTATCTGCTCCTCAACGGCGAGCTGCCCACGCGCGCGCAGCAGGAGGCGTGGGTCAACGAGATCACCCACCACACCTTCGTCCACGAGAACCTGAAGAAGTTCATCGACGGCTTCCACTACGACGCGCATCCGATGGGCATTCTGCTCTCGGCGGTCGGCGCGCTCAGCACATTCTACCCTTCGGCGCGCAACCTCAACGATCCCGAAGTGGTGCACCTGCAGATCGTGCGGCTCATCGCGAAGATGCCCACCCTGGCAGCCTTCGCGTACCGCCACAGCATCGGCATGCCGTACGTGCATCCCGACAACGGACTCTCGTACGCCGGCAACTTCCTCAACATGCTGTTCCGGGTGAGCGAGGCCAAGTACACGCCGAATCCCGTGCTGGAGCGGGCGCTGGACGTCCTCTTCATCCTGCACGCGGACCACGAGCAGAATTGCAGCACCAACGCCATGCGCAGCGTGGGGTCGTCGCGGGTGGATCCGCTCTCGGCCACCAGCGCGGCCATCGCGGCGCTCTACGGTCCGCTGCACGGCGGCGCCAACGAAGCCGTGGTGCGCATGCTGGGGCAGATCGGGTCGGTCGCCAACGTCCCCGACTTCCTCAAGAAGGTAAAGAACCACGAGGCCAAGCTCATGGGCTTTGGCCACCGCATCTACAAGTCTTTCGACCCGCGCGCGAGCATCATCAAGAAGCTCGCGGACGAGGTTTTCGAAGTGACGGGCCGCAACCCGCTGCTCGACATCGCATTGGAGCTCGAGCGCATCGCGCTCGAGGAAGACTACTTCATCAGCCGCAAGCTCTACCCGAACGTGGATTTCTACTCGGGCCTCATCTACCAGGCTCTCGGATTCCCCAGCAACATGTTCCCCGTGCTGTTCGCCATCCCCCGGACGTCCGGGTGGCTCTCCCAGTGGAAAGAAATGGTGGTCGATCCGGAGCAGAAAATCGCGCGGCCTCGCCAGGTCTACCTGGGCGAGGGGATTCGCGACTACGTCCCCGTGGAGGCGCGCGGCCAGCAGAAAGAGCTGGCCCGGACATAAAGGGAGTTACCACCATGACCATGATGACCATGACCTTGGACAGGAGTCACGCCATGCAATCCACCACCACTGTCGCGACGACGAACCGGCCCCTGCGGGACTGGGTCGCCGAAATGGAGACCCTCTGCAAGCCGGAGCGCGTGCACTGGGTGGACGGCTCGGACCTCGAAGCGGCCGCGCTGACCGAGGAGGCCGTCAAGCGCGGCATCCTCATTGGGCTCAACGAGGAGAAGCTGCCCGGCTGCTACCTGCACCGCAGCCATCCCAACGACGTCGCGCGCGTCGAGAAGCTCACCTTCATCTGCACGGAGGATGAGAAGAACGCCGGCCCCACCAACAACTGGATGCCGCCCGCCGAGGCCTACAAGCGCCTCGGCGAAATTTTTGACGGCTCCATGAAGGGCCGTACCATGTATGTGATCCCGTACATCATGGGGCCGGCCGCCTCGCCGTTCAGCAAGGTCGGCGTCGAGATCACCGACAGCATCTACGTCGTGCTCAACATGCGGATCATGACGCGGGCTGGCAACATCGCGCTCGAGCACCTGGGCAATTCCGACGACTTCGTGCGCGGCCTGCACTGCACCGCGGACCTCAACCCGGAGCGCCGCTACATCTGCCACTTCCCGCAGGATAAGACCATCTGGAGCGTCGGCTCCGGATACGGCGGCAACGCCCTGCTGGGCAAGAAGTGCCTCGCGCTCCGCCTGGGCAGCGCGCTTGGCCAGCGCGAAGGGTGGCTCGCCGAGCACATGCTCATCGTGGGCATCGAGAACCCGCGGGGCGAGATATTCTACGTCGCGGCCGCCTTCCCGAGCGCTTGCGGCAAGACCAACCTGGCGATGCTGGTGCCTCCGGACTCCATGCCCGGCTGGAAGGTGTGGACGGTGGGCGACGACATCGCGTGGATGCGCGTCGGGCCGGATGGCCGCCTGTGGGCCATCAACCCGGAAGCGGGATTCTTCGGCGTGGCTCCCGGGACCAGCGAGAAGTCGAATCCCAACGCGATGCGCACCATCAGCCACGACACTATTTTCACGAATGTCCTGCAGACCGAGGACAACACCGTGTGGTGGGAGGGGATGGGCCCCGCGCCCGCGCGCGGAACCGATTGGAAGGGCCAGCCGTGGACTCCCGAGTCCACCGAGAAGGGAGCCCAACCCAACGGCCGCTTCACCGTGGCCGCGCGCCAGTGTCCGGCGATATCCTCGAAGTGGGAGGCGCCGGAGGGCGTGCCCATCTCGGCGATTCTCTTTGGCGGACGCCGCGCGCGCGTGGCGCCGCTGGTCTACGAGACGCCCGACTGGCAGCACGGGGTCTACGTGGGGGCCACCATGGCCTCCGAGACGACCGCCGCCGCGGCCGGCGCCGTGGGCGTGGTACGGCGCGACCCCATGGCCATGCTGCCGTTCTGCGGCTACCACATGGGCGACTACTTCGAGCACTGGCTGGAGATGGGCAAGAAGCTCAGCAACCCGCCGCGCATTTTCCACGTGAACTGGTTCCGCACCGACGAGCAGGGGAAGTGCCTGTGGCCAGGCTTCGGCGATAATCTCAGGGTCTTGCAGTGGGTCATCGATCGCTGCCACGGCGAAGGCAAGGCTGACGAGACGCCCATCGGCTTCGTTCCTACTCTTGATGCGCTCAACACCGAAGGGCTGGGGATCAGCGACACGCAGCTGCGCGCCGCCCTCGCGGTGGATCGCCAGCAGTGGCACGACGAGGTCGAGGACCAGGGGACGCTCTTCGAGCTGATCGGAGAGCGCATGCCGCAGGCCCTCGTGGAAGAGCGGGAAGCGTTGCGCCGACGGCTGTCCTGACACGAAGCGCTCCACAGGAGTATGAACGGGATTCTAGAATTGCAGAAGCGTCGGAGGGGGTGGCTGTTTACGAAGGAGCGCTGAGTTGGGTCTGGTCTACCTGGTTGCGTATCTCGCGCTGGCTGCCGGCGCTGCTGGCGGCCTTTTCCGTTTCCCGGACCTGCTCGATTTCGCACACTCGCCCCAGGTCCGGCTTTTCGTGGGGTCCTGCGTCGGTTTCGTGTTGGCCACGGTGGGTCTGGGCGCGTACCTCAAAAGCAGCCCGCGCTGGGCGTCGCAGGGCGGCTTCGGGCTTATCGCGTGGATTTTCAAGCCGCTGCTGATCATTCACGGCGGCTTCGTCATGGGGCTGCTGGCAAAGGACGGCATGGTGGGCGTGCTGGCCTGCGTCGGCCTCGGGATCATGGTGCACGTCGCCTCCGAGCAGCTCATCTCGCGGAGCGGCGTCACCACCCCGTCGACGCTCTTGCGGCGCGAGGGCCAGGCGCTGGCCAACTGGGCGCCGGCCGCGCGCGAGGGCGGCGGCGGCGAGCGTGTCGACATCTACTGCGCGCATCCGCGCCTGGGAAGCGTCCCCGCGGCCTCCGAGAACAAGCGGAAGTTGTGGGACGTGTACCGCGAGCCGGAAGCGCTGGTGCTCGGATTGGGCACGCGCGAGGTGATCGCCCTGGCTCCGGATGGCCGCTGGCTGCTCAGCGCCGGGGGCGGCAAGGTCTTTCTGCAGAACATGATCACCAACCAGCGCCAGGTGATGACCGGCACTTCTGTGGCTCCGGCCGTGGGCGCCGCGTTTTACGTGAATCGCGACAGCGGGACGCCGTCCACCGCGGTGCTGCTGGTGCGCGGGGACGGCGCGGTGGAAGAGTGGCAGGTTTCCACCGGCTCCGGCGCGCGGCGCAATCCCCTCATTTCCGGCGGCACGCTGACCCGCGCGTGGCCTTCGCCGATGGGTGACTGGGTGGCGGTGGTGGACGGCGCCGGCAATTTCCTCGTGATCTATCGCAACGGGCAGGCGGCGCGTCCGTTTCCGCGGGCAGTGGGCGGCAACCGCGTCACCTCGGTGTCCATTTCTCCAGAGGGCACCCGTCTCGTGGTGGCCACCGCCCGCCAGAAGGACGAGGGGAGCGACGAGGAGCGTGGCGGCGTCATTGAGGTGGGCGTCCCCGACGGGCGCGAAGCGGCGCGCGCGGCGCAGGGGCGCTTCGGGCTGATCCTCTCCTCGACGTTCAGTCCGGACGGGACGAAAGTGGCCTTCTGCACCCAGAAAGGAACCGTGTACGCCTGGGTGCTGGCTGAGGCGGGCGTGCGCCGCCTCGTCGAGGGGATTGACCCGGAGCGCGGGGTCACCTTTCTCGACGAGCACTCAGTGGCGGCTTTCCAGGCCGGCAAGCCAGTGGTGGTGCCGGTGGAGAGGCGCGGCGAGGAGCGCACCGGGCAGCCCTCGCAAGCCGCGCCCGGGGCTCGCGTCTCGGCGCAGCCGGTCGAGGCGGAGAGCGGTGACGACGAGGATGACGAGGATCTCGGTCCCATCAAGGTGCCCGACTCGTGGAAGTCCGGCTCGTCGGCCAAGAAACGGCCGACGCGCGCGCTGCCCATCGTGGCCGGGGGCGGTCGGCTGCTGCTGGGAGAGGTTGACGGGACGATCTCGGTGTGGGACGTGGCCGGCGCCAAACAGATTGAATCCCGCGAGGGCCACCGCGGCCCCATCGCGTTCCTCACCTGGGACATCGCGGACAAGATGCTGTACAGCGCCTGCGTGATCCCCGCGGCGCGCGCGGCCCTCATCGACGCGTGGGAGGTGCGCAGCAAGCAGGCCGGGCTGCTGACCTCGAGCGCGGTCATCCATCCCGACGCGCGCATCATTCCCGCGAACGAGTGGTACAGCGCGATGCGGGTGTCCGCGACCGGCACCGCCTGCGCGTGGTGGACCGCGTCCACGCTGCACCTGGTGGATCTGGGCGAGCCCGGGCTGCGCACGCTGGAGAACGAGCACCGCGGTCCCATCACCAGCGTGGCCATGTCCCCGGACGGCGAGGAGGTTGCGGTCGGCCACGACGACGGCATCCTGCGCATCTGGCTCATCGAGAACATGGAAGCGCAGCGGGCCTGGCGCGCGCACAATGGCGCCATCGACGACGTCCATTACTCGCATGACGGGAAGTTCATCATCACGCTGTCTTCCACGGAGGGGCTCGCGGTGTGGGAGGCGCACACCGCAAAGCGGGTCTGGGCGGCCGGCGCCGCGAAAGGCGGGCTCACCACCTGCGCCATCGCGCCCAGGGGCGACCGCATCGCGGTGGCGGCCAGCGACGGCATGGTCGACGTGTGGACTCTCAAGGAGAATACTTCGAAGAGCCTGTCCGATTTGAAGGTGGCGCCCTGGGCGCTGGTCTTCGGAGGCAAGGGAGAAATGCTGGCCGGGGCGGACCAGACCGGCAAGATTGGCATGTGGGACACCCGTTCGGGCAACTGGCTGGGCGCGGTCCCCTTCAAGGTGATCGGCGCGTCGGCGCTGGCGGTGCGCGACGAGCCGCGCATGCTCGCGGTGGGGGATATTTCCGGAAGCGTGCGGGTCTGGGGACCGAAGTAAAAAAAGAGCCGACCGCGCAGTCGGCTCTATCTGCATGTACCGGCTAGCCAGGGCTAGGTCTTGCCGGCCTTGAGCGCCTTCACGTAGTTGATCAGCGTCCAGGCGTCCTTCTCGTCGAGGCGGCCATCCCAGCCGACCATTCCGGAGGGCTGCGGGGCGCCGTCCATGATGGTGCGCATCAACTGCCAGTCCTCGCCGCCGAATTTGAACGACTCGGTGGAGAAGTTGCGCGGCTTGGGGTCGAGCGCGGCGCCGGCCGGGCCGTCGCCGGTTCCGGTGTCGCCGTGGCAGGTGGCGCAGTTCTTGAGGAAGAGCTCCTTGCCCTTGGCCAGATTTTCCGGCGTGTCGGGCACGGGATTCTTCTTGCCCTTCCACTTGGCCGCCCCCGGCAGGCTGGCGATGAACTCGGCGCTCACCGGGGCGTCTGCTTTCGCGGCGGCGCCGGGCGGCGCGGCCGCCGTCGTCGCGCCGGGCGGGGCAGCCGCCGGTGTCGGCGAGGTCGAAGCCGGGGGACTTTGCTGGCCGCAGCCGACGAACATCAGGCCGCCGAGAGCGAGCGCGACAAGAAAGCCATTACGTCTTTGCATGGGTTCCTCCGTGGTCTTTGTGAAGAATTTCGCAGACACTTCTCTATCCTCAGAGGCGTTCCTCTGCAACCTGAAGCTGGCGGACTTTCCACTCCAACACCGTGAGGCGGGCGGCTTCCGATTCCAGCACGGCGGTGTCCCGCGGAGGAGCGGCGCCGGTGAAGGCGGCCTTCAGCGACTGGTGCACGATGACGCTGCTGTAGCTGTGCAGCGGGCAGTGCAGCCAGGCGTAAGCGTCGCACGCGATGTCGCTGTGCCAGCCGGCGCTGACCGCGTGGCGCGGCGCCCGCTGGCCTTCCCGCTGCACGCGGAAAATCGCGGGCACGGCGTGATCGCGCAGCCACGCGCCGACCACGCGGTTGGCCTCGGACACGCACTCGACGCCCGCGCCGATCCGCCCGTGACCGAGGTCAAGATTCGCGCCGCCGCGGCCGTAGCGCGCGCGGCAGAGGCGCTGGTCGGCTTCCGCGAGCAAGACACATGGCCGTGCGTGCGCGGGGTCGAGCACGCTCTCGTAGATGCGCGCCCGGGAGAGCTGGCCGTCGGGTCCGACGCGCATTTCCACGGTCACCGCGAGGGGCGCGCTGTCAAGGGCCGGCAGCAGCGCGTCACTGGCGCCGAGCAGGGCGGCAGCCCGATCCTCGGCGGTGCCCTGGGGGACGTAGTGGGCCACGTCGGCGACGCTCACCCGCACCACCACCTGCACGCCCTCCTCGTCGGCGGAGAGCCAGAGGCCAGGCGCGGCCTGAACTTGCGGGCGGGCACGCAGGTCGACGCGGCCCTCCAGGTCCGCGCGGCTCAAGCGGATGCGCCCGATCAGCGGCTCGACCGGGAGATCCGAGAGGCCGAACGCGAGGCGCGCGTGGCGGCGCTCCACGGTGGGATCTCCGGCCTGTCCGAGGACTTCCTCGACGACTCCCCAGACAGGCTCCGGGCCGGCTGTGGCGGCGCCGGGGAATCGCGTCAGGCGCACGCGCACGCGACGGTCGCCGGGCGGCTGCTCGCTGGCACGCTCCAGCAGCACGCGCACGCCGCCTTCCACTTCGACGTACACGCGGCGGCGCGCCATCCGGGTGACACCCGGGAGCACTGCCGCGGTGCGCCGGGTGAGAACGACGTGCCCGGCCTCCGGATGGGGGATGCGGACGCGATCCCCGCTCAAAAAATTGGCCACCGCCCGGCTCGGAATGGCGAGCGGCTCGCCGCCGCTGTCCGGGAGCACCCAGGCGGCCCCGCCGACGCGGAGCAGGATGCCGTCGAGGGGCTGGTGCTCGCGCAACTTGCGGCTTTGCGCGGCCTGCGCGGCGGGAAGCACGTAGCCGTTGCGCCAGGCCAGCTCGCCGCGGCGCACGAGGTCGCGGAGGAAGGCGTTGAACAGCCCGCGCTCGGCGGCGGGGACCTTGCAGCTGCGCTCCAGGTCGCGCGCGGACAGGCTTCCATGCTGGCGGAGGGCGCGCAGGACGGCGGTCTTGCGGAAGGCGATGGCCCGATAGCGGGACGGTCTGGGCGACGACAAGGCGTGCGAAGATTCGCGCAAGAGCGCTTCCGGTCCTGGCACCGGAGGAAGGTTCCGGGCGATCGTCTAATCAGTGCGCACCTCTTAGAAAGGGGCCCTTCCTGGTAATGAGTCGCCCTCCCGAGCACAATCCTTATGGAGCCCCGCATCCGAAGTTCAGGGACGCTTCCTGGATGCCCTGGGCCGAGCGTATCATCCAGCAGATTTTGTCGTGGCCGGATACGCATCAGCTGACTGTTTTTGGGCGCTACGGATACTATTTTCACAATTATCTGTTCGCTACCGTGCCGACACGCGATGAGTTGCTCGAGATCTGGGTGCGGCTGAACCCGGAGGACGCGGAAAAAATTCTGAAGAGTCCGCAGGCATCCCGGCACATTCACCCGGTGGAAGGCTGGATGCGCTTCCGGGTGGATGAGGACGGCCAGATCCAGGAGGCCCTTTCCTGGATCGAGCGCGCTTACAAGACCGCGGAGAAATACTGGTCGGACCAAGTCGATCAGTTGAAAAAGCCATCGCCGGAGGGCGGATCGGTCCCGCCGCTGGGGGTGCCCATCCAGCTCGTGCCGGAGGCGACCGGCAAGCCAGATCACAAGATTCCGCAGGGGCCCTCGTCCGACAAGTTCGCCTCCGGCCTTGCCGTGAAGGGCGCGGCGCCGCAGCCGCCGCAGGGGCGCGGCGCCATTTCCTGATTGGAGGAGCGCCGCCCCGGGCATCTCGGTGTCACTTTTCTCGGCACGTCCTCCGGCCAGCCCACGCTGACCCGCGGCCTGTCCTGCGTCGCCCTGGTGCGCGACGGGGATTTATTCCTGTTCGACTGCGGCGAGGGCGCGCAGATTCAGTTCCGCAAGGCGGGGCTGCGCTTTGGCCGGCTGCGGGCGATTTTTGTGACGCACATGCACGGCGATCACGTGACCGGCTTGCCCGGGATGCTGATGTCGCTGCAAATGACCGGGCGTGAGGAGCCGTTGCCCATCGTGGGGCCGCCGGGAATCGGGGAATTCGTGCGGGAAACCGCGCGCATGATATTCACCGGTTTCGGGTTCTCGCTCGATTTTCGGGAGCACTCCGAGCCGGGCCTGGTGTACGAGGATGACGCCGTCGTCGTGGAAGCGCATCCGCTTGAGCACCGCTTGTTCGCGATCGGTTACCGCTTTGCCGAGCGCGATTTTCCGGGCCGCTTCGACGTGGAGGCGGCGACGGCGCTCGGGGTGACGCCGGGTCCGGATTTTGGGCGCTTGCAGTGGGGCGAAACGGTAACCACGGCAACCGGCGAGACGGTGCGGCCGGATCAGGTGCTCGGCCCGCCCCGCCGCGGCCGCGTGGTGTCGTACTGCACGGACACGCGACCGTGCCAGGGGTCGGTGGTATTATCCCGGGAGGCGGATTTCATGATCCACGAAGCGACGTTCGCCCGGGATCGCCTCGACGACGCGCGGGAAACCGGCCACTCGACGGCCGAGGGCGCGGCGGCGGCAGCCCTGAAAGCGGGGGCTCGCCGCCTGATGATCACTCATTTCTCGCCGCGCTACACGGAGCCAGACGTGCTGCTGTCCGAGGCCCGCTCGATTTTCCTCAACACGGAGGCCGCCGCGGAGCTGCGCGAGTACGTGATTTAAATCCCGTACCCCGACATGTTGTAGCCGTCGTCGCCGTCGGCCGTGATCCACTCTGGCTCTTGCGCTTCGGCGGCAAGGCGCTCGCTGCGCACCCAGGCCGTGTACCAGAGGTCGCGGAGGCGCTGGGCGCCGCTGGCCATGCGATCGACCGTGAAGTCGACGCCCTCCTGGGAGGGGTTGCGGGGATCGATCTTGCCGTCGCGGTCCATGCGGTAGAGCGTGCGGACGTGGGAGCGCGACTCGTTGATGAAATTCAGCGCGAGATCCATGCTCTGGCCTTCGAGCGCGCGGGCCGGCTGCATTTTTTTCTGCAGCGCGTCGAAATTCACCGCCGAATTCACGAAATAGGATTCGAAGCGGGTGTGGATGCCGCGTTCAGTGTCAAAGCCCTCGTCGTTGGGCTCCACCGTGGTGTCCCAGCCGTCGCCGTGGACCGAGACGTGCAGTGGCTGACACGCATCCCCGACGTAGTGGCCGAGAATTCCCGCGGTATAGATGATGTTCTGCTCGAGCTGGCGGGTGAGCGGCGTGTTGCTGCCGTTGTCGTGCATCTCGCGGCGGTAAAGCGCCATCTCCGCCTGCAGCTTTTCGAACATCTCCGCCATCTGGTAGGGTAGGAAGCCCACGCTGCCCGGCGCCTTGTTCGGCTGCGCGAGATTGTCGTTCACGATCATCCCGAGATACTGGTAGCGATCGGCGGGAAGGGCGCGTTCGCCGAGCAGTTCCGAGTTAATCCAGTGATCGGGACGGTTCACGCTGCTCAGCAAGGGAAGCGAGCGGAATTTCCAGCGGTCCGGCTGGCTGGCCAGGGCGGCGAGGCTGGGGCCGGCGTTGCGGAAGAATTGCGGCATTGCCTCCGGCAATTCGCGCGCCGCCTCGGAGTTGATCATCGAGTGGCCCTTGAAGCCCCACTTCCAATCGCGCGTCGTCATGGCTTCGCAGGACGGCTTGTCCTGCGAAGCCTCAACCGGCTCGTGCCGCGCGGTCAGGGAAACGACGTCCGCCTGCTCGGGCGCGCCGCCTGGCGCGCAGGACGCGGGCGCGGTCAAATTCGTGGCGGCCAGGACAGGGCTCGCGATGGATCCTATGGTCATCAAGGCTTCCTCGTAAAACGTCAGGTTCTACCCGCCTGCCATCTTACCGCAGCACCCCGCCGCGCCTGTTGACGGTATGTTAACTCCCGGAACGTGCCGGAATGGCAACATCCGGTTTACAGGATGCTTACATCCCGGCCGTGGACGGGCGCCTCCAAGGATGGGAGAATGGAGACAAGAAGAGCAACCAGGAGTAGACCAGAATGATTGGCACCACGTTCAACGGCATTCCCACCCCTCCGATTCCGGGCCGCGCGCCGGCACAGGGCGCGCAGCAGCAGCCTCCGGCTATCCCCACTCCGCCCGTCCCCGGGCAGACCCAGGCTGCGCCGCAACAGCCTCCCGTCGTTACCCCCGGCCCGGCCACCGCGCCGCCCCCGGTCACCGCCTACTGGGCGGTCGCCGGCCAGTCTTTTCACACCCTCGCGCAGGCCGGCCAGGCCATGAGCCAGGGCCAGCTGATGGCCCCCGCGCCGAACGGCGATGTGAAAGCGCAGAAGCTGGTCTGGGCCGACACCGCCCAGCAGAAAGCCTTCCACGGCGCGGAGTGCAAGCGCCTGACCCGCAACGCCATTATCTCCTTCGTGGGAGGCATGGTGGCCGGCGCGCTCTTCCCGCCGCTGGGCATCGCGGGCACCATCCTGGCGATGATGAACGGCTACCAGGCTTACAACGAGCACCAGGCCGCGCAGGCCAGTCCGGCACCCGGCTACATCGTCGCCGAGCAGGGCCGCATCAAGGCCTCCCCCGCCACGCAGCCGCTGCCCTACACCTACGAGGCGGTGGACCCGGAGCACTTCGGAAACATCGTGCCCGGCCATCCCTTCTTCCACAAGCCGGCCGTCAACATCACCCAGGCGGGCTAATCAGGCGCGCAGCCGATACTTCCGCTGGCTCACAACCGCGAGCTTGTGACGCAAGTCCTCTCGGTCATGGTTGTGAAGGAGCTCAATCAGGGTATTGTGCACGTCAGTCTGGCTCTGTGCCGAGATCCGCAAAATGATGAGTCCGGCGTGTTGTCCCGGTGGGTAGAATGTGATGTTGCTGAAGCCACGATCATTCGTCAGCAATATGAGGTCGTGTTCAATGGCGCACGCGAGCACCTGCTCATCGGTGGCGTCCGGGCGGATAAACTCCAGAGAGCGCCTGACCTGGAATCCGGCCGCTTGAAGGTGGCGGATTGTACTGCCGAACACGCAGTGATCGGCCAGAATCACCCGGCCAGACGCTCCTCCGTCACGTGAATTTCCTCATTCTGGACCAGTTGTCGGGCGAAGCGCAAGCACGCCTTGATATCGTCGGTGGTCAACTCCGCGAAGTAGTCTTCCTTGATCTCATCGAACGATTTTCCGGCCTCGAGCAGAT
Organism: Armatimonadota bacterium; assembly: GCA_016868975.1. Taxonomy (GTDB): domain Bacteria; phylum Vulcanimicrobiota; class Xenobia; order RGZZ01; family RGZZ01; genus VGFD01. The sequence goes on from VGFD01000019.1 coordinate 16,027, forward strand.
CCAGTACTTGCTCCACCATGATTCTCGTGCCGCGGACACAGGGCTTTCCGTGGCACACGTCCTTTCGAACCGAGATTCGGGAGTCGGCGTTCATCCACCGTTTCTTCGGCGTGCGGACAATGTTTCCCCTGATTGCCGAACGCCCGGCGGGAACCCGCGCGCGTAAAGGGAATCCCACGCTGTGATGGCTTCCGCTCTCGCGCTTCTTCGTCGGGTCGTCGAACGGGCCGGGCGTGCCGTTGAGTACGCGCTCACCGGGCAGTCGGACTTTGCCGTTCTTACCTCCGAGACGCGCGACTACACGCACGTCACCGACCTGGTGAAGGGCAAGCGGATACTCGATGAGGCGCGCCGCATGCTGGAGCGCGACTTCGCGATCCGGGTGCAGGCGCCGCTCCTCCTGGAGCTGATCCCGGAGCACGAGGCACGGTCCGCGCGGTCGCACGACACGCTCGGGTACTACAAGCCGCATGCCCTGGGCGAGCATGGCACGCACACGGTGTTCGTGCAGAAGGGGCTTGCCAGGGCGCGCTTCAAAGCCATCGCGGCCCACGAGATCGTCCACGCCTATGAGCGCGAGGCCAATATCCTCAGCTCGCAGCGTGCTTTGAGGGAAGGGTTCGCCCGCTGGGTGGAGTACAAGGTCCTGATGGCCGAGGGGCAAACGGCGGAAGCGAAGCGGCTCCAGCAGATTCGCAACTGGCGGTTCGGACGCAGCATCCGCACGCTGCTCGAGGTCGAGAAGGAGCGGGGCGTCTCGGGCGTGCTGGCCTACGTCCGCTCGATTCCCTGAGAGCACGTTTGGACGAGAACGAAGATCGCCTGACCCGATTGAAGGACGAGCGCGTGCTGCGCGAGCGCCTGCCCATCGAGCTGATGCGCGCGGCCAGTTACGAGCACGTGCTGTCTCTGTTGCTGATTCGCGTGGAAGTGCCCTCCAACTGGCGCGCGGCCGCCTTTTATCCCCTGCTCAAGGGGGTGGCTCGCAAGGTCCGCCAGAACGTGCGCGCCATCGACTTTGCGGTGCGTCTGGGCGACGACGTGGTGCTGATGCTGGCCGAGACCCCCGGCGCTGGAGCAAAGCGGCTGGGCGAGAAGTTGACCGAGGTCGTCGACTCCTCGGAGTTTGACATCGGCCTGGATCTTGCCGTGGTGCGGCCGCTGCTGCGCTTCGCCACCGCGACGTTTCCCGAGGACGCCGCGGAGGCGGACGCGCTCATCGCCGCCGTGCGCGCGAAAATTGACGCCCCGGAAGAGGTCGTGGCCGACGAACCGGCCCTTTAAGATTTTCTCCAGTCTTTTCCGCTAGGATCAGGGGCATGAACCTCCCGCAGATCGGCTCGGCCCTCCAGCCCCGTTTCCCGGCCCAGACTTCCGCGGCCACGCCGCAAGCGCCGCAAGGCCCGCGGGACGTCGTCGAGACTTCCGAGGCGAAGCCCGTGGGGGTGGGGATCGCGGCGGCCACCTCCCTGGCGATGTCGGTCCCCCTGGCCATGGCGGGAACTCCTGTGGACGCTCATCGGGATAATCTCCTGGCGCTCGAGGCGCTCTCCCGCAAGGGCTTCAAGTTCACGCGCCGCCGCCGTTTCCGCATTCCGCTCATCATGAAGAAGATTGTCGACGTCCGCCACCGCGTTCAAGGCCTACACTGAGGCCATCAACGATGGGGAACACTTTATTCCGTATTTTCTGGCGGTCACGCCGGAAAGAGAATTGGGAAAGTTGAACATCGGCAGCCGGCCGGCGCGCCGCGGGGCGGATGACGGTGGCGTGAAGAAACTGCGCGCGATTCCATGGGTTTTCGCCTGGACCCAGAACCGCCTGATGCTCACCACCTGGCTGGGCTTTGGAGAGGCGCTCGGGGAGGCTATCAGGGACGGCCGCGAGGATCTGTTGCACGAAATGGTCCGCGACTGTCCATTTTTCGGATCTACCCTGGATCTCATCGAGATGGTGCTGGCCAAATCCGAGCCGGCGGTGAGCGCCTATTATGAGCGGTTGCTGGTGCCCTCCGCGTTGCACCCGGTGGGGGAGCGGCTGCGGGAGAATTTCACGGCCACGCGCGATCTGATCTTGCGCGTGCTGGGCCATCACCAGCTGCTGGAGGACAATCCGGTGCTGCGCCGCAGCATCGAAGTGCGCAATCCCTACGTGGATCCGCTCAATTTGCTGCAGGCGGAGTTATTGCGGCGCAGCCGATCCAGCGTGGATCGCGAGGTGGATGACGCGCTGCTGGTGACGGTGAACGGCCTCGCCGCGGGGTTGCGAAACACCGGTTAGTGTTATCGGACACGCGATAGACCCGCGGAATGCCGCCTTGCTCGTACAAGAGCGCTTTCCGCCGCAAGCCCACAGGGATCGGCTTGAGCCTGCGGGAACGATGTCCGCATGGCCGAGCAACGATTCGACGGTCCCCCGGCGCCCGAGGCGGTGTACGCCCGCGCCACCGCGGAAGCCACGCTGGCTTCCCTGGACCGATCGCTGGGCTACGGCATGCACGTGGCCGGCGACCTGGATCCCCTTTGGGCGACCTGGTACCAGGCCATCGCCCGCGTCCCCCTGAAGAACCTCGCGGACGACGACGTGGCCCGCGTGCTCGACTCCGCCATGCACCTGCCCCTGACGCTTCCCCACGCCATTGCGCGGCTGACTGAGCGGAACACGGTCGACACCCTTCCTTCCCGTCTGGTGTCCGCGGTGGGCCGCGCCGCGCGCCGCGTCAAGCAGCGCCTGCCCCAGTTGAGCGAGCAGGCGCGGGCTTCGTTGCGCGCGGTGGGCGCCCTGCCCACCGGGTTGGACGCGGATCCCGCCGAGGTGGCCGACCTGCGCGCGGTGATTGCCGAGGCACTGGCCAGCGTGGACGCCACGGTCGCCGAGGAAAACGTCTGGGGATGGCGAGAGCCGGCCTCCCCGCTGTCCCGCCGCCCATCCGCGGACGAGCTGCGGGCGATCACCGCGCCGTCGCCGGCCGAGCGGCCGGTGCGGTCGCCGTATTCGGGCGGAGACTGAAAGGAAGCCGCCGACAGCTTCATCACCACCACCAGCGCTTGCCCTCGCTGACCAGCGTTCGGATACGCTCCAGGTCAAAGCAGTACACCGAGTGCCCGTCCTTGTCGTTGCCCACCACCAGCAGGCTGTTGCCCACCCGCACCGGCGGCGCGGTGCGCGACGGCGCCAGGTCGTAGAAGCCCCACGAGACGTCCCCGCGGCCCGGGTCGAGCGCGAGGATGCTGCTCACGTTGCCCGCCTTGAAAGGCCCCGCCAGCTTGGGCTGGGAGATGCGCATGGTCCGCTCCACCAGCAGCATGTCGTCGCTGCTGGAGAGCATTGCCAGGTTTTCTTCATACGGCGTGTCCGAGGCGCGCGAGCGCCACGCCACCTTTCCGCTGCCGGGATTGGCCGAGAGTGCGCCGGGCACCGGCTGGCCGCTCAGGCTGCCCACGCCGTACGCGGTCATGTACAGACCCGAGCCTAGCTCGGCGGTCGAGGGGTCGAGGTTGAGGTCGTCGTTCTGGGGGATGGTCCACAGCGCCTGGCCGGTCGCCAGATCCCGCGCGGTGACCGGGCCCTCGGGAGTTGTCTCGAGCACCGGCCCGGCCGGGAAGAACCGCACCATCGTGTCGCTCTGCCAGATCTTGCGGCCGCTGGCCGGATCCAGGAAGCGCGTGGTTCCCGAGGGGGCGGTTTCCACCAACACGACGCTCGTGGGAGTGATGTTGGAGGGCCGCGCGTCGGCCTGCCCCTGCCGCCACACGGTGCTCCCGGTGGACAGGTCGACGGCCGTCCACGCCTTCTCGCTCACCAGCGAGGGGTCGCTCACGTACAGCCGCTTCGCGTCGAAAACGACCTTCCAGGGCTCGCCGGCCACGAAAGTGCGCCGCCAGAGAATCTCCCCGCTGGCCGGGTTGAGCATCACCATGGGCGCGGCCGCCCACGCGGACTCTGCCACCGCGGAGGGGCGCCGCCCCAGCGGGTAGGCGAGAACGCCCACGGCGGTCATGCGGGCGGTGTAGCCGCCGACGGCGTCCCGATTGGGGCCCCAGCGGACCGCGCCGCTGTTGAGGTCGAGCCCGACGGGCCAGGTGTCGCCGATGATCACGGCCACGTCCCCGCTCACGCCCACTACCTTCCGAGAAGGTCCGTCAGTCTTGTAGTCGGACGGAGGATGGCCGAACGCGTGCGCCCACATGTCCCCGCCGGTGCGGAGGTTGACGCGGGTCACGTGGTCCCAGTTCTGCACGAACACCGCCACGTCGTCGCCCAGCGGGATGGCCACGGCGTCCTCCCGGGTCCAGAGCACTTTCCCGCTGGCGCGGTCCACGCCGGTCACCACGCTGCGCAAGCCCTCGCCGAACTTCACCTCGTAGGGAACCGCAACCACCGTCTGGCCCACGACCAGCGGCAGCGCGTTCTTGCTCTTCACGGAGGCCAGCCAGGTCAGGCCGGACAGTTTGTGCAGCCGATCCTGGGCGAGCGCGTGGTCGCCGCTGCCGTTCGGGGTGAGGCGCGCGAAGTCGCGCCAGGAAGCCACCGCGCCTAGCCAGCGGCCACGCCGCTCCAGGTCGGTGGCTTCCTGCATCAAGGCGCTCTTGTAGGAGACCGAATCCATCGCGGCCACCGTCTTTTGCGGCTTCTTGTCCGCCGGAGGCGGCGTGCTGTCAGCGAAGGCGGGCGCGGCGAGCATTTGCGCGCCGATCAACAGGCCGGCGAGGACACAGCTGCGATTGGACATGAGTGACCTCCATGATAGAGTTGAAAATTCTTCGCAACAGTGTTCGTGTTTTCCTGCGTTTATGGGAAGGAGCGCATCATCTGCTGAAGAATATTCAACAGCGGAGGGAAACAGCAGGATGCGCTCCGTCCCCATCGCCAGGCGTCCAAGTTCCGGGTGGACAGGATTCCTCCCGGTGGCTCTCGTGCTGGCCGCGGCCCTGCTTGGGGCATGGTGCCTGCCGGTCGCCACGGCTTCCCTGGGAGCAGTCCATCAGCGCGCCGCCGTGCTCGGCACGCAGTGCATGACCATGATTGCGACCGGCTCGTGCGTCGCGTGGGCCGGCGGGGTGCGGGCGGCTGGTGGCTGGGTGCGCTCGCACCGCGGGCTGTTGGGCGGGCTGCTCGCCCAGGCGACGCCTCAAGCCGGCGCTGGCCGCGTTACGGCGTGGGCCCCCCTGGCGCCCGGAATCCGCCTGCGCACGGTCGAGGTGGGGAACGGCGTTCGTCTCCGCCAGGTCGAGCTGGATCCCGCCGTGGCTCGCGTGCAGATCCTGCACTTTGCCGGCAAGGCTTATCCGGTGGCCGATATGGCCCGTCGCGGCGGCGCGGTGGCGGCCGTGAACGCGAGCTACTTCGATCACGACACGCGTCCGCTGGGCTATCTCAAGATCAACGGCCGGGTGGTCAATCCGGACGTGGCCACCGGTGGGGCGTTCACCGGGGTGTTCACCATCGTGGACGGCAAGCCGCGCATTGTGGCGCGTGGCGACTTCGATCCCGCCATCTGCAGCAGCGCGTTGCAGGCCGGCCCGCGCCTGGTGGCCGGCGGGAAGCCCACCCGGGGCCTGCGCGAGACCCGCTCGTTCCGCCAGTCCGGCGTCGCCGTGACTCGCGCGGGCAGGGTGGTCATCTACGCCACCGACGGCGCGTACAGTGGGCTCACCTGGGAGCAGACGCGGCGCGTCCTGCTCTCTCCCGCGGCAAAGGGCGGCGTCGACCCGCGCGACGTGCTCAATCTCGACGGCGGGTCGTCGAGCCAGTTGTGCGCGGGTCGGGTGTCCACTGGCTTTCCCTCAAGAGTTCCGGTCGCCATCGGATTTCGTCGGAAATAGCGTCCCACCTGGAAAATACCTGGTTGAACCCGAAGGGGATTCTTTCCGTGTAAAAAAACTTACCTGTCATGCGAGGACGTCGAAGCGCTCGGCCAATGAGCAAAAGCGAGTATGAAAAACTCGCGGGTTTTCGGTACGCGCTGCGCCAGTTCATGAGCCTGGGCGAGAAGGAAGCGCGGGCGCTCGGGCTCTCTCCCCAGCAGCACCAGGCCATGCTTGCCACGCAGGGCTATCACGGGCGTGATTACGTCACCGTGGGCGAGCTGGCCGAAATGCTGCAGATCCGCCACCACAGCGCGGTGGGGCTGGTGGATCGGCTGGAGGCGCAGGGGTTGGCGCGTCGCCGCGTGGACGGTGGGGATCGGCGTCGGGTGCTGGTGAGCCTGACGCCGGAAGGTCTCGCGATGCTTGAGCAGCTGAGCGCATGCCATCGTGACGAGCTAAAACGAGTGGGCAGGCACCTCAACGACCTGATCGAGTCGTTCACCCGCAGCGAGTAGTCTATCCAGTGGTCATGAGGATCAGCCGCACGGCGTCCAGGCGGACGTCGGCGTGTTTCAGGGCGCCCAAGGTGTCGCGCACGCGGGCGGCGTGCCCGTCCACTTCCGCGGCGGGCATGCTGGGATTGACCCGGACCAATTCCTCCAGACGCTCCTGCTCGGCCTGCAGCACGGTTTGCGCCTCCTTGACCGCGCGCTCGCGCAGCGGACGGGTGCGTTCCCCGGCGATCCTCCGCGCCGCGTCCGCCGCGTGCGGCAGGGCGTGCTGGAGCGCCCCGTGCTGGCTGGCCAGAAAGCGCGGCTCCACGCGGGACAGCGCGTCCAGGGGGATCTCCAGGTCGTCGGCGGGATTTCCGTGCAGGTCGGTCGCCACGATCAGCGGCGACACCGCGAGGTAGCGGTTCAGCTCCAGCCGGGCCGGGCCGGTCGCCTCCAGCACGAAGAGAAACTGCACCAGCACGCCATTGCGAGGCGCCCCCGACCAGAGCGCCGCGCTCGCCACGCCTTCCCCCTGTTCGAGCAGCAGCGAGAGCCCGCCCTCGACCAGCGGATGGTCGGCGCTCAAAAAGTCCAGGTCCTCGCGGGCCAGCGCCAGTTCTCGCTTGTAGGTGGCACCGATTCCGTCGTCGCGGGTCAGTCCCGGGAAGACCTCCACGAACATCAGGTCGCCCGGCTTGATGTGGCGGCGGCCCTGCGCGTCCAACTCCTCGTCGTGAACGCCGAAG
>VGFD01000020.1 GCA_016868975.1 Armatimonadota bacterium
AAAAACCGTCGGCTTCGTGCTGGGCCATGGTGACGATCCGCTGCTGGCACGGGAGGCAGACTTGCTGGCGCCGCTCGCGGTTCCGATATTTATCGTGCGGGGCGATGGCTGGCGAATTCACGCGGAGCGGCTCGGCGATGGCTGGCGGCTCTCCGGAGGAGATTTTCCCACCGACCACGACCCCGCCATGCGTCTGGAGCTGCTCTCCCGCGCGCTGGCCGAAGTGGCGCGAAGCGAGCGGCTGGACGTGCTGGCTGCGGACCTGTCGTCGGCGGACTTTCACGCCAGCCAGCTCGCGGCGGCGCGGCTGGATATTCCGCTGATCGCATCGTTCCCGTTCCACGGGCATCCCCTGGATCTGACGCGCCTGGTCGCGACGAGCCGCGGCTGGTCAACGCTGGTCTGCCGCACCGAGTCCCACGCGCGCATGGCGTCCGCGGAAAAGGTGCGCGTAATCCCGCCGCACGTTTCGCTGGCACGCGTTCCGGCGGCGTCGCTGCCCTTCGCCCGCCCGCGCGTCGCCTGCCTGGAGGCAATTCCGCCGGTGCCGTCGTTTGAAGGGACCCTGCTGTTTCCCGGCCCGCTCTCATTGGAAGCGCATGCGATGCTGGACGCGCTCGGCCCGGTGGCCTGGGCGGCGCGGGTGGGAGTGGTGCGCGACTGGGCGGCTTTTTTCCGGGCCTGCGACGTGATCGCGTTCCTCTCACGCGAGTCCGGATTACCGGCGGTGCTGCCGGAAGCATTGCGCTCGGGACGCCCCGTGCTGGTCATGCGCGGCTCAGCGGCGGCCTGCCAGTTCGGCGAGAACACAATCGAGGTCGATGACGAAGCCCAGGCATTGTGCGCGGATTACCTCCGCGCCAGTGCGCCAGTGTGCGCTCGCGCATTCTCCCCCGCCCGGGCACGACGGCGATGGCTGGCCACGATTGACCCGATGTAGCGGAGATCCGGCTTCCCGAAGGCTCCCGCTACTCCGCCCGCACCGTCGGCCGCATGATGGACTACTTCGCGGAGACGCCGCCCGGCGATGGGGGCGACGAGAACCTCAAGAGCTATCCCCTGGAGGACTCCGAACTGACGGCTAAACCTGTTCCACGACATTCCGCGCGAGAAATTTTTTCAGGCCACGGAGGAAATTGGAAAGATTGCTGAACCCGGCGCGTCAGAAGAGGAGCATTCAACGTGCGCCGGAAGTTTATCTGGAGTCCACGCTAAGGTGGCTGGGATCATATGATACCATGCGGATCTGAGCCTCGATTGCTGGTCCTGTGGCGGCTGCAGTGCGGCGGTTGTGGCGCCGAAGCCCCTTCCAATGGATGACCGGGCTCGCGGCGTGATGCGGCGGACCAGTTGGCGTCTGCTTCCGTTCATGTTCCTGCTGTACCTGGTAGCCCACCGTGGGATTGTGGGGGGCGATCGGGCCGTTCTGGGCCATGGTCACAACCGCCGTACGCGAACAGGGCGAGGCGGGAGGAATCGCAATGGTAAATTCGCTGGGCAATTTGGGCGGGTTCGCCGGGCCCTGGCTCATCGGCCTGTTGAAACAGTCCACCGAGGATGTACCGCCCAGGGTGGGCGCTGCCGCCAGGCCGGCGAGCACCCAGCCATTCAGGCCGCCTCTCCAGCGAAAATATGCAACGCCGGTACGCCGGGCGTGCATACGGCCTGGGAGGAAATTTCAAAGGCCCACAGCAGAGCCCTTCGCGCAAGGCGTTATCCAGCGCCCGACATTACGGAGAAAGCCGCCCGACGATCACGCCGCGTCCGGTGAGAACCGCGCGTCGTCGAAGAAGAAATATTCGTCGCTGCCAACCGCCTCCGCCCCGGGGCTGAGAGTCGCGGTGCGGTCCACTTTGTCGGCGTCCGAGGCCACGGCCTCGACGGTCTTCGTGGAAACCGGTTGAACCGAGGGGGTCTGCTCGGCACGCGGCGGCTCGACCGGGGGTTGGGACACCCGCTCGGCCACGTCGCGCGGCTCAACTGGGGTGGGCTCCCCGGCAGGTGTGCCTTCGGCCTGGGCGGGCGGCTCTCGCCGCGGCTGCTCATGATCATCCGAGCCGCCGCCCTGCTGGAAGCCGCCCGGCGCCTGTCTCTGCTGGTCGTCCTGATCCTTTCCGAAGCCCAGAGAAGAATTCATCTCGCGACGGTCGTCGAGGCGCTTGCCCTGCTGGGCCAGCCGGGTGCTGGTGGCCTGGTCGCTGCTGTCCATCTGCTCGGCCGTGTCGTCCAGCTCAAATCCGCGGCGCTCATCGTCAGCAATCGCGTCGGCCGAACAGACCCCGCTGTTCACCGCGGCCGCGATAACATCCGCGCCCAGGCCTGCGGACATCGAGCCGTGACCGCCGGACGCAGCAGGCTTGCCACCCTGGCCAGCGGCGGGGGCGGCGCCGTGCGGCCCATCCTTGGGCGCCTCGCCTTTTTCGGTGGAGGCAGTCTCGGAAGCGTGCTCGACGTTGTGAACCTGCTCGCGGGTGGAGCGCTGGGTGTGGCGCGCGTCGGTCCAGCGCAGGTCCGCGCGGCGGTGCTGCTCGGCGGCGTGCTGGGCGAGCGCCTGCTCCTGCTGCTCCTTCATGCCGTCCTGGCCGGGCGCCGGGCCGTGCGGCCCTTCGGAATGCTCGGAAGCGGAGCTCAGCTCGATGCGCTCGACGGGAATGCGCAGCCCGTCCGAAGACGCGCCGGGATCGGGCGGAGCCTCGCGCCGCTGGGCGTCCTTCAGTTCCTCGCTTACGCCATAGCGGACCACGGCCTCGGTCACCGCCGCGACCTGGGAACCGGTCTGTCCCACGGGTACGATGGGTTGCATCGAGGCCATTCTACCACAGGGATGTTAAAAATGTTCTGAAAGTCCGGCAAGCCCGTGCGGATCACAAGTTTAGCCCGCCGGCGGCTTCAATCAGGCAAGTGCAGCCACCGGATGGCTAAATCCGACGGGGTGGAGCGGTCAGTCGACCAGGTTGGGATCTTGGAGAGCGTCATCGCAGGTGGTCATTATATCACGGCAGGAGCACGCCTCGGAAAGCAAAACTTCAGTTCAACCGATGCGCAGTTTGAGCTTCCCCGTGATACTCGGCCTCGCGGCCCTGGCCTTGCTCTTTCTGGGGGGAGGCGCCGGACGAGCGGCCCTGCTGGATTCCCGCTTCGTGCGGGACTCCGTCGTCGTGGGGCAAGCGTTTCCCAAACAACTCGTGGATCCGGCCGGCACCGCGCTGGAACTGCCGCGCCCGCCGCAAAGAATCATTTCCACCTTTATGGCCGGTGACGAAATGCTCGCCGCCCTGGTGGATTTTTCTAGAATTGCCGGCGTGAGCCCGCTGGTGGACGATGAATCGTCCGGCTGCGCTGGACAAATTCCGCCATCGGTTCCGCGCGTGCGCGTCGAGTGCGAATCCCTGCTGGCGCTCGAGCCTGACCTTCTGCTGGTGGCCTCCTACACCCGCGCCGAAACGGTGCGGCAGCTGGTGGCGGCGGGGGTTCCGGTGGTGCACATGGGGCAGTTCTCAACCATGGAGGACGTCACCAAGAATCTCCGCCTGGTCGCCGCCGCGGTGGGCTCGGAGCGCGCCGCGGATCAGGTTAGCGCCGAGGTTGACCAGCGCGTGGCGAAAACCGCGGCGAAGGTGGGCGGCCTGCCGAAACCCCGGGTGCTTTATTGCACGGCGGCAGGATTTACCTTCGGCTCGGACGCGATTATCGACACCATGATCGACCTGGCCGGAGGATTCAACGTGGTGCGCGAAATGGGCATCAGCGGGCCCACCCGCGTTTCTCCGGAAGCCGCGGCCGGCCTGCAGCCGGACGTCGTTCTACTCTCGGCAAAAGAAACCGGCGACCGGTCCGCGGTCGAGGAATTTCTCCGGTACGGTGCCTGGGGCGCGCTCTTTCGCGGCTCCTCCACGCGCATCGTTTCCGTGAAGAGCGCATGGCTTCTCTCCATGTCCCACCACGGCGCGCGCGGCGTCGAGGCGGTGGCGCGTCTGCTCCATCCCGAGGCGTTCGCAAAGTGAGCCGCGCGGCCTTCGGGGTCGGCGTGCTCGGCTTGCTCGCCGCGCTCTGCGTGGGCACGCTGTACGGCGCGGCCCATATCCCCCCCGATCACGTTTTCGGGATCGTGGCGCAGCGGCTGGGTCTCTCTGGGGCTGGCGGCTGGCGCCCGTGGGAAGCCATCGTGGTGCTCGACGTGCGCCTCCCGCGCGTGCTGGTGGGCGCCTTCGTGGGCGGCGGCCTGGCGGTGTGCGGACTGGTGATGCAGAGCCTTTTCCGCAATTCCCTGGCGGATCCCGGCGTGCTGGGCGTCTCCTCCGGAGCGTCGCTGGGCGCCGTCATTGCGCTGTGTACGAACTGGGCGGCGCGCAGCGAGTGGGCGCTGCCGGCCTGCGCCGTCGTGGGCGCGGCCGCCACGGCCGGCGCAATCTACACGTTGTCCGCGCGGCGCGGCCACATCCACGTGGGCACGCTGCTCCTGGTGGGCGTGGCGGTGGGCTCCTTCACCTCGGCGGCCACCTCGATGGTGCTCTCGCTGGCGCTGGCCAATTACGACACCGGGCGCCAGATCGTATTCTGGATGCTGGGCGGGCTGGACGCGCGCACCTGGCAGCACGTGCTGCTCATCGCTCCACCCACGCTGATGGCAGTGGCCATCGCCATGATACACGTGCGCGATCTCGATGCGCTGCTCCTCGGAGAAATCCAGGCCGCCTCCCTGGGCGTGGACGTCCCGCGCTGCCGCTGGCGCCTGATCGGCGCGACGTCCCTGATGGTGGGCGCGGCGGTCGCGGTTTCCGGCGTCATCGGCTTCGTGGGATTGATCGTCCCGCACATGCTGCGGCTGCTGCTCGGCCCGGCCCATCGCTTGCTGCTGCCGACCTGCTTGCTTGTCGGCGCGGCGTTCATCGTGCTCGCCGACCTCGCGGCGCGCACCCTGATCGCGCCCGAAGAAATCCGCCTGGGGATTATCACGGCGTCGGTCGGCGCGCCGTTTTTCTTGTGGCTGCTCCTGAAAAAGCGGGCGGACGGAGTGATCTGATGCTGAATGGAAAAAATCTCTCGTTCAGCTACGGAGGGCCGAGCGTGCTCGACGGCGTGTCCGTTTCGGTGTCGCCCGGCGAATTTGTGGGACTCCTGGGGGCCAACGGAAGCGGAAAGTCCACCTTGATCCGGGTGCTGCTCGGCGTCGAGCGGCGCGGCGCCGGGGACGTGGAGCTTGGCGGCGCTTCAATGGATAATCTGTCGCGGCGCGAGATTGCCCGCCGCATCACGCTCGTCCCGCAGGATACTCATCTCGACTTTGCATTCACCGTCCGCGAGCTGGTGGCCATGGGGCGCTTTCCGCACCTCGGCCCTTTCCAGCTCGAAACGGCCGCGGACCTGGAGGCCATCGCCCGCGCGCTGGCCGTGTGCGGCGTGGAATATTGCGCGGATCGTCCGGTCACCCAGCTTTCCGGCGGCGAGCGCCAGCGCGTGCTGCTGGCCCGCGCGGTGGCCCAGGACACGCCGATTTTACTGCTCGACGAGCCCATCTCAAACCAGGACGTGGCGCATCAGTTGACCATTCTCGACCTCGTCCGCAGCCAGGTTCAGGCGGGCCGCGGAGCGCTGGCGGCGCTGCACGACATCGCGCTGGCGGCACGATACTGCGATCGTCTCGTCGTGCTGCACCAGGGGAAGGTGGCGGCCGAAGGCAGGCCGGACGAAGTGGTCACCGAGGAAAACCTGGCGCGCTATTTTCAGGTTGAGGCCCTGGTGCGCCGCGATGAAACGCTGGGACATCTCTTGATCTGGCCGATCTCTCCGGCATGTTGAAGCGTTGGTCGCCCCGAGGGGAAAAGACCGAGAAGGAAAAGGCGGAAGACCATTCGCCGCATCGTGCCGCCGGACGGCACCGGGGAATATACCAATATTTAGCGGCTGTTCTTTAGTTGATCCTGCAACTCGCGCACCCGCTTGAGATCGCCGCGCAGCTCGTAGAAGCGCATCAGCGTGTTGAGCACGGCGGTCTCCTGGGGCCGCAGCGCGTGAATCCGCTCGCCCAGGGCAATCGCGTGCGAGTTCAAGCCCAGATCCGCGTACATCGAGAGCAGCAGCACCAGCGGCGTGATGTCCGAAGGTTTTGCCTCGAATAATTTCTCGGCCTCGGCAGCGGCCTTGCGAATCTGGGCGGAGGTCGCCCGGTCGAGCACCTCGACGGTTCGAGTGCGGGCCCGCAGCGTGCGCTGGCCGGCCACGCCGCTTACCAGCACGTCGTAGGATTGCCCGAATTCGAGCTTGCCGGCCGGAACGGCGTATTCGGTGACGTTGCCCGGCAGGCTCACCCGCAGCAGCTCGTCGTAATTGTCGCCCCGCGTCATGATGCTCACGTCAACGCTGTTGAGAGGCTCGGCGCTGCTCCACTCAATGCGCGGCGTGGTGTCGAGGACGAACGGATCGGCCTCGACCACGAGCCCCTGCCCCAGGTTGCGGACGCGGGTGCCGCCCATATGCTGGAAGTTCACCCCGCCGGCCAGCGCGAGCGCCCCGCCGGTGCGCGGCTTGACGCGCTCCAGTTGCTTCTCCTGGCCGCGGGCCACGGTCACGTCGGTGGCCGACACGGTGGCCGTGCAGGGCCCGCTCAAGCGGGCGCGCACGCCGCCGCGGGTGAACGCGAGGCTGACCCAACCGCCCTTGCGGACGACGACCTTTGACCCGGCCGGCACGCCGGCCATCAAGCCGGCCTTGACGGTCTGCTTCCCCTGGGAGATCTCCACCGCGCCGGTCAGGTCAGTGATCAGCGCGGCCGGACGGACGGCCTGCGCCATCACCATCCCTGGCACGGTCAGGAGCAGGAGAAAGACCAGCAGGCGACTCATGGAGCGGGCGGCTTCGCGACGCCGATGACGCCGCACCCGATGCGGGCGCCCGCGTTGCCGGTCGGCTGGGTCTTCAGGTCATCCGGGTCCTTGTGCACGATGACCGCGCGGCCCAGAATGCCGCAGCAGATCGTCATCTCGTCGAGAACCAGCTCCAGGTGGGCGTTGCCGCTGGCGTCCGCGGTGATGTTTCCCATGTCGCCCGCGTGGCGGTTCTCCACCGCGGGCCCGGCGTGGGGGTGCTTCGCGGGATTGTAGTGGCTGCCGGCGCTGGTGGCGTCCGGCGCGGTGCAATCCCCGAACTCGTGGACGTGGAAGCCGTGCGTGGTGTTCGGCGGGAGTCCGCACAGATCCGCGACGACCTTGACGCGCTTGCCGTCCTGGCTGAAGCGCACGACGCCACTTACCTGGTTGCCCGGCGTCGGATGGATCACGGCGACCGCGTATTCGATGGGCGCGCAATCGGCAAGCGCGGTCCCGGTCAACACCAGCAGGCCCAGGGCCAGGGACATCAGGAACCTTAGGTACGTCACAACAGCGAACCTCCTCGTGCGCGTCCATCTTCGCAGCACGGCGGGAGGAATCCCTTGCACGAACGGAGACCCTGGTGCCCCAAACTGAGGCCCGCGTCGACCTTCCCATCAGCGGCATGACCTGCGCCGCCTGCGCCCGACGCGTGGAGCGAAAGCTGAGCAAGACCGGTGGCGTCCGAGAAGCGGGCGTCAACTTCGCGACGGCAACCGCCACCGTGCGCTACGACCCCGCGGCCGTGGGCGTGCCGGACCTGGTGGCCGCGCTGCGCGACATCGGCTACGACGCCGTCGACACCTCGGAGAACGACGAGAGATCCGCGCTGCTGCGCCGGTTCTGGGTGGCCCTGGCGCTCTCCGCGCCGGTCATCGCGCTGGGGATGTCGCACGGCGCCCTGGCGGCTCCCTGGCTGGAGCTGGCGCTCACGACGGTGGTCGTGGGGTACGCCGGCGGGCCGTTCTATCGCGCCGCCTGGTCCGCCCTGCGGCACGGAGCGGCCGACATGAACACGCTCATCGCGGTGGGCACCGGCGCGGCGTACCTGTACTCGGCGGCGGCCACTATTGCGGGCATGCACCAGGTATACTATGAGGCCGCATGCGCGATTATCACCCTCATCCTGCTGGGACGCGTGCTGGAGTCGCGCGCGAAGGGACGGGCCTCGGAAGCCATCCGCCGCCTGATGGAACTGCAGCCGCGCACCGCGCGCGTGCTGCGTGACGGCGCGGAGATCGAAGTGAACGTGGCCGAAGTCGTCGTGGATGATCTCGTGCGCGTGCGGCCCGGCGAGAAAATTCCGGTGGACGGAGTGGTGGTCGAGGGAGTTTCCTCGGTGGATGAGTCCATGCTGACCGGCGAGCCCATGCCGGTGGACAAAACACCTGACGCCGAGGTTTACGGCGGCACCATCAACCGAGCCGGCACGTTCGTGCTGCGGGTCACTCGGGTAGGCCGCGACTCCACGCTGCAGCAGATTGTGCGGCTGGTCACCGAAGCGCAGGGCGCGCGGGCCCCCATCGCCCGCCTCGCCGACGTGGTGAGCGGCATTTTCACGCCGCTCGTGATTCTCATTGCGTTAACTACGTTCATCGTGTGGATGATCGTGGGCTCGCTGCAAATGGCGGTAGTGAATTTCGTGGCCGTATTGATCATCGCGTGCCCGTGCGCGCTGGGACTGGCCACGCCGACCGCCATCCTGGTGGGCAGCGGCCGCGGCGCCGAGCTCGGCGTGCTGATCAAGGGCGGCGAGAGTCTGGAAACCGCCGGCGCCATCCAGGTCGTGGCGCTCGACAAGACCGGAACGGTGACCCAGGGGCGCCCGGCGGTGGTGGAGATTTTCCCCGACACTGACGAGGTGCTGCGCGCGGCGGCCAGCGTCGAGGCGCCCAGCGAGCACCCCCTGGCCCGCGCCATCGTGGCGGCGGCCGCCGAGCGGGGAATTTTCCCGGAGCCGGTGACGAATTTCGAAGCGCTGCCCGGCCACGGAGTGCGCACCTCGGAATTCTTGCTGGGCAGCGCCCGCCTGCTGCGCGACGCGGGGATTTCGCTCGACGCGCTCCAGGAGACCGCCGACCGCATGGCCGCCGCGGGCCGTACCGTGGTGTTCGTGGCGCAGTGGGGGGTCCAGGGGGCGCCGACGGCGACTCCCCCTGGATCAGCGCTGGGGGTGCTGGCGGTGGCCGACCCGGTGAAGCCGGAGGCCGCGTCGGTGGTAGGTGCGCTGCGAGAGATGGGGCTCGAGGTGGTCATGGTCACCGGCGACAACGAGCGTGCCGCGCGCGCGGTTGCGGCGCAGGTGGGGATTCCCGAGGTGCGCGCCGAGGTGCTGCCCCAGGGCAAAGTGGACGAAGTGAAACGCCTGCAAGCCGCGGGGCGTCGCGTGGCCATGGTCGGCGACGGCATCAACGACGCGCCCGCTCTGGCCCAGGCGGACCTCGGCATCGCGCTGGGCACCGGCACCGACGTGGCCATCGCCGCTTCCGACGTCACCCTGATCCGCGGCGACCTGCGCGGAGTTGTGGACGCCATTTCCCTGTCGCGGGCCACCCTGCGGGTCATCAAGCAGAACTTGTTCTGGGCGTTCGTTTACAACGTCATTGGGATCCCGATTGCCGCTGGGGTCCTGTACCCGCTCAACGGCTGGCTCCTGTCGCCGGTGCTCGCCAGCGCGGCCATGAGTTTGTCGTCGGTGTCGGTGGTGACCAACAGCCTGCGGCTGCGCGGGTACGGTACTCCGGCAGGAATCGGCGAACGGCATGGCTGAGTTGCCGTCCCACTCACACGCGGAGGAGATTGCCATGGGCGACTTCATCGAGGCGGGCCAGCCGGCCCCGGCCTTCACCCTGCACGACGACAAAGGCGGCACGGTGCGCCTTTCCGATTTCAAAGGCAAGCCCGTGGTGCTCTACTTCTATCCGAAAGACGACACGCCGGGCTGCACGAAGGAAGCCTGCGCCTTCCGCGACGCGCGCGCCGAGTATGAGAAGCACGGTGCCGTGGTGCTGGGGGTTTCCCCAGACGGCGTGCCGCAGCATCAGAAATTCCGTGACAAGTATTCGCTGAGCTTTCCGCTGCTCGCCGATCCCGATCACAAGGTGGCTGAAGAATACGGAGCGTGGCGTGAAAAAATGAATTACGGCAAGAAGTTCATGGGCATTCAGCGCTCCACTTACTTGATCGGGCTGGACGGCAAGGTGGAGAAAGTGTGGAAAGCGGTCAAGGTGGACGGCCACTCCGAGCAGGTGCTCAAGGCGCTCGACGCGCTGAAGGCCGCGCGCTAGATGTGGCCGCAGGGAATTCGCTGTCCCGTCGTCCTGAGCTTTAATTTCGACTGCGAATTGTTCTGGCAGCGCTGGCCGGGACGGCAAGCAACGGTTGTCGAGGATTCGCAGGGCACCTACGGAGCCAGGGTCGGCGTCCATCGGGTGCTCGCCATGCTGGCGCGCCAGGGAGTGCCGGCCACCTTTTTCATCCCCTCCCAGGTGGCCGAGCGCTACCCGGAGGCGGTGCGCGCGATCCACGGCGCGGGGCACGAAATCGGCCTGCGCGGCGTGGGACCGGAAGATCTCCTCGGAATGTCCGCCGCGCAGCAGCGAGACGCATTCGCGGTCGCGTCTGGCGCGCTGAAAAATATCACCGGCCGCGCCCCCAGCGGATTTCGCCTGCCCCCGGCGCCGGAAACGCTGCGCATCGCGCGCGAGGCCGGGCTCCTGTATTCCAGCAACTTGATGGATTACGATCTGCCCTATCGACATTCTTTCGATGGGGTGCCCAGCGAGCTGATCGAATTGCCGGTCACCCAGGCGTTCGAGGACGCGGCCAGCTTTACGCACAGCGAAGGGCTGGGAAAGACCGTCCTGACGCCGCGCCAGGTGGAGTCGCTGTTCCTCGACGAGTTCGAAGTGCTCTACGCGGAAGGGCTCTACTGCATGTTCACGCTGGACCCGCAGTTCATCGGACGCCCGTCCCGCCTGATCATGCTGGAGCGGGTGATCGCCTACATGAAATCCCTGGAGGGCGTGGTGTTCAACACGGCCGAGCAGGTCGCCGTACAGTGCGCCTCGGCGATTCCGCGGGCGTAAAGGGCGTTGACAAACACGCGACAAAGCCGTCGACATTCCCCCAGATCAGCATCTGGACGAGATCCTGGTGTGAATTGAACCCGGTTGTCATTGACAGGATGCCTCTCATGGCACTTACCACCCGCTCGACCCGTTGGGAAACCAGCTCGAGCGGGGTTGTCCCGTGACGAAGGAATGACAGTCCCGGCGAGCACGCGTGCCGTCGTCTTCATTGATGGCTAGAACCTCTACCGCGGTGCGAAGGACGCATTCGGATACAACTTCGACATCCGCATTGCCCTCGATGTAACTCGCATGGTTCGATCACGGAGTCCCCCGCGGCCACTCCGTCAGGATCACGGAGTCCCCCACGGCCGACTGTCCAAGCCTCAACGTCACCTTCATCCCCGCAGTACGTCTGCACGATTCGGGGAAACTGGAGGTGCTCCAGCACGTGATGGACGATAGGAATCGATTGGACCTGCAATGGGCTCGTCTCGATGACCTCTCCCTCCAGGAGGGCGGCGCCAAATTGGTTTGATCGTGTCGCGCGACACGCCCGGGTCAGTTGATGTCCCGTAAGGCGAAGCTACTTGTGTCGCGCGTTACTTAGGCACGTCCACGTACACGTTGTCGCGGCTGCCGAGATAATCGGCGTACGATACGATCTGGTTGGCCAGATCGCTGGGCGGCGAGGGCTCCGGAAAATTCCACTGGGCCATGTGCTTGCCGACCAGCTCGCGCATGTGGTTGCACGACGCGTTGCACTTGTGATCCTCGCCCCAGACCTCGCCAAGCCATTTGGCGCCGTTCGGGCCGTGCGCCTTGTCGTATTTGTTCCAGGGGTCGCCGCCCTTCTTGATGTCGTGCAGCAGCAGGGCGCCGAGAATCTCGTCCTTCTCGAGGCCTTCCACGCCATAGTAGTCGCAGAGCATCTCGCCCATGCGGACGTCGCGCAGGCTGTGCAGCGCGAGGCCGCCCGGGTTGATCTCGTCGGCCGGGTGATATTTTCCGGTGCTGCTGGAGGGTGCGGTGAAAAACTCGGCGGGGGCCGCATCCATGGCCTGCCGCACCACGGCGGCGATCATCGGATTCTGGATGCAGGCGATGGCGGCGTTGATGTTCTGCTTTACGCTGCCGCTCACTTCCGCGCGGGCGGCTTGTGCGATCTGCTTGCGGGAGGCGGCGCGGGCTTCGGGGGACTTGGGAGCCTCCAGGTACTTGATGCTGGGCTGCGTCGCGAGGTAGTCGGAGAGGTCGCGCATGTCGCGATCGAGTTGCTCGACGTCCTTGCAGCCCGGGGGAAGCTGAACGCCCTTGACGCCGCCGCCGTTGCCGGCTCCGTCGACGTTGTGGTAGCGCTTGAGTCCCTCGTAGAAATCCGCGGCCAGGGGTTCATTGCGAACGGCGTGCAGCACGATCAATTCTCCACCTTGTGATTTCCCCAGTATAGCGGTGCTGTCTAGAAGAAGTCTGGAAAAGGTTTTGAGGGGCCTGAAACCAATCAGCCATCGTGGATTCCGTCACGTCGGCCGGCTTTTTCGCCCGCACGCCGCAGACGATCACGCCTCCCGCCATCGTCCCGCGGCGGAACGAATCCGCGCCTGCAATCCCTTCGGACTCCGTCGGGGCGCCGCCTGCGGAAGCGCCGGTCGCAGCCATCCCCGAAGCGGTCGTTCCTCAGGTGCGGGGCCGTGAGGGAACCCGCGGTTTTTACCGCATGCAGGAAGGCAAGCCGCGGTGGCTGGCCGCGGTGAACAAGGATGAGCCCGCAGCGATCCGTCAGTTGCGCCAGGCGTTCGACCTGCGTTGATCCGCGAGATCCGGATCGGCGCGCCGGTCGACGACAACGCCGACGTCATCGTGATTCTTGTGGATGGCCACGGCTATGCGTTCACCGCGTTCACCCCGCGGGGCATCGAAAAGCAGATGACGCGCGAGCAGATGGCACACTTCTACGTCGAGGACCTGCTCATCGTGCGCGACTTCCATGAGGCCACGGTGCGCGCCGCCCTGGAGGACATCGCCTCCCGCGACCGGCTTGACCCAGGCGGCATCCGCCAATCCGAGTGAGGCAGGAATCCCCTGCCGTGGTTGATAATTCTTCAACAAGCCTTGTCGTGTAGCATATTTGTCGAATCCCGCGGGTATAGCTTGCATGAGGTTGCCGGGCGTGACGCCCACGGCGCCCGGGCAAGTTTTGACCTGTGATGCAAAGAGGTGACACGTGATGCTGGTATTCTCCAGCCTCAAAGCAGCGGCCAACGCCGGCTACAAGATCGTGGACTACGACCTTGATCGGCAGTTGTTCATCGTGGAGAACGGTGCGCGCCGCTGCCCGGTGAGAGGCAAGAATAACTCGTTCACCATCCTGCTCGACGAGAAAGGATAGTCGTTTCCCCAGGCGACCCCCGAAAGCGCTCGCTCAGAAACCACGACGCTCGCCGCAATCTGGGAGCGAACACCGCACGGAAAAATGAAGCGGGCCCGGCACTTTGCCGCGGCCCGCTCACGATGCGCGATGGGTTGGAGGGTTTATGCTTCCTGCTTTTCCGCGCCGGCGCCCGCGCCCTGGGTGGCGAGGTCGGGCTGAGCGCCCTGCTGGGCCTCATCCACGCCGCCGACGGCCTGCGACACATCGGGCTGGTTGGACTGGGAAGCTTCGCTGGCCTGATCGACGCCGCCGACGGCCTGCGCCTGGTCGGCGCCCTGCGCGCTCTGCGTGGAGTCGGTGCCGGTGAGGCCCGCAAGATTGATGCCGACGCCCTCGCCCGCCGCGCCTTCTTCGCCGGCCTGATCGCTCTGCGCTTCGTCGCTGAGCTGGGTGGACTCGGTGGGGGGCGCCGCGTTGACGCTGGTGGCGTCCTGCCCGGAGCTGGAGGGATCCGCACCCTGCGCCTGCTGGCTCTGCTGGGACGAAGAGACGTCCTGCGCCTGATAAGTCTGCTGGCTCTGCTGGCTGCTGATCGCATTGATAGCTGACATTTAGGGGACCCTCCTGCGCTTTCGGTCGACTCCGTCTCAGCGTCGCCTTCGATGTACCAATTTTATCCCCCACGGCCTGCCCGGGTCAAGCGGTGGATTATTAGGGTCCCCATGAAATGTTTACGAAAGTGTAACATCCGTCACGGGGGCGTCAGCGAACCTCGCCCCGACGCCAAAGTGTCGAAATGGCGTGGTAAAGCGATTTATATGGCGCTTCTCAGCGGGCTGGGGACTCTTCGTTCTGGCCGTCCTGATGTTAAGAATATTCGACACTGGCTGGCTCGGCGCGCTGGCGTCCTGCGCCCGCAGTCACCGCTTTTGTGCGTCGGTGGAGCGCTTGCAACGCTGTCTGCATGCGGAAAAATTCTGGCGCGCCGTGGGCGTAAACGCGGCCGCGACGCTTCTCGTGACGTTTGCGATGGGCGGATGCAGCATCTCGCTTGCGAGCGCGGAGCCTGCTCAGCGAGGGATTGCGGGCAACGTCGTGCGAGGCGCTGGAAGGGTCGGATCACCGGGCCGTTCTCGCGGGCGTTCGCTGGCGGCCTGGGACGACATGGGCCAGGACAATGGTCGGACTCGAAAATTGTCCTCCTGAGACCTTTGAACCCTTCAGGTGGCGAATGCGCAAACCGCCGCGTGGATGGTACCCTGGTGCCACGGCGGTCCTCCGCCGCCGCCCTCCGGTGGCGGAACCCCTGCCCGCCGCCCTCGGCCAGCGGCCCTCCGGCCCCGACCAGCCCGCCCTCCGGCGCCGGAAACCCGTGCCCGCCGCCTTCGACCGGCGGCCCTCCAGCCCCGATCAGTCCGCCCTCCGGCGGCCACGGCGGTCCTCCGCCGCCGTCCTCCGGTGGTGGAAACCCGTGCCCGGCGCCCTCGGGTAGCGCCAGCGCACCCGCACGGCCCCCGAGCGGTGGACGCGTGCAAGGCGCTCCCTCCCCGGTGGCCTGACGGATTGAAACGTGGCGCTAATCACTCGAGCGCCGCGTTTTTTACGGCCCCGGCGGAGCGTGCGGCAACCGCGGGAGGTCAGGCAGGCGCTTTCCGTTGCCCCCCTCCGCCATTGGCGCGGCAGGCGCCTCCAGCCCATCGAGGAACTGCTGCATAGCCGCCTGGTTGAAGCTGGCCTCCGGCCCCAGGATGAGGAGCACGGTCGGTGCCTTGTCCCGCACGAAAATGCTCATGTACTCTGTCATCCGGCTGCCGTTGGATTTCAGCACGACGGTGGATTTCATCCCCGGATACGGCATGCCGCCAACCCGCAGCAGGGTCGGCGACTCGCTGACGGTGTCCATCTCCTCCTGCTTGCGCTCGCGCGCCTTGCCGATCCTCTCGCGGATCTCGGAGGCGGATGGCGCTTTCTCCCGACGCTCCGGCCGTGCGATCAGGATGCGGATATCGCCGCCGGAAAGATTCGCAGGCTCGGCCCTGTCGATGGACGGCGCGAAAATCGCGACCTCGAGCTCCTCGGGATGAAGCCCGAGAACGGCCTTCATTCCAGCCGGAGGGCGCGCGCCGGGCAGCATGCGCGCGGCCAGGCCCTCGACTTCCGCGGGGTTGAGGAAGACTTTCCCCCGCATCTTCCACACCACGACGCCAGCCGCGACGGCGACCACCAGGCCCACCACGGCAGCCACGACTCCAAGCTTACGCATGGGGCCCGCTTCGGCGCTGCGCTACCCTATCCCTTGAACGCTTCGAGCCCTCGTTGAAACTGGCGGAGGATGTCCCGCACGGGAATATGTCCCTGGATGGGATTCCCGTCAAGGCGCCCCGCCAGGTCATTCTCCGCATGGTCAAAAATCCGCAAGACCGGATAACTGCCTTGCATCTCCCCGAGGCGCTCGGTGTCGGGGTCCTTCAGCGTATCGATAAAGACCGGCACGAAATTGCGGGAGGCCCTCAAGACTGAGGCGTCGCGCAGCGGACCGCTGGCGAACCACCGACAGCCGGCTCAGCCAGGGTTCTCCCCAAAATGGACCCAGAGCGGCTTTCCCTCGCGCCGCGCAACCTGGGTGGCATACGCGAGATCCGTGTACCAGGTGACGTCGCCGATCCGTACGGTGCGCGCATCGACCTCCGAACGCGCAACCGAGAGCCAGCCCACCGTCGTCACCGCCGCCGCGAGCACGAGCGCCCGCTTCCAGAATCGTCTCATGGAAGTTACAACCGCGACGACCGACGAAAGGTTCCGGGATGGCAACATTCCGTCAATATCCGTGCGTGCAACTTGCCGTGATAGTGGATGGATGGGATCCGCCTTGAGGAGTTTTGCCTGTCCGTGCGCATCGCGTTCCTGACCTTTTTTGTTTTCCTGGCGGTCGTTGCCCCCCGTTGGGCCGGCGCGCACACCAGTCGCATCGCCGAAGTGAAGTCGCTGATCGAGCAGAAGCGCGCCGCTAAAGCCAGCCTGGAGGTGGAACGCCAGCACTGCGAATCCGAGCGCGGAGAAGCCTTGCGCGCCCGTGAAGCCGCTCAGAACGAGGGCTATCGCATCACCTGCCGCATCGATGAGCTGCGCCTGGATGAGTCGACGGCGCAGGCCGAGTTGTACCACGCGGATCGCCTGTACGGATACTACCAGGCCGACGCGCGCGCGGAGACGGAGCGTCGCATTGAAGTACTCAAGAACAAAATCGAGCGCCTCCAGGACGCGCTGACCCGCACGTACTATCGCCGCACCCTTAACGACGAGCGCATCCGCGAGATCGAGCGCCGCGCCAACGAATTGCAGAGCAAGTCCTACGCGCTGCACACCGAGATCGAGCGCACCCAGTCCGCGATCGAGCGCCTCAACGGCGAGCTCTATTCCCTCGAGCATCCTTGATCGGCGGGGTTCCTGAGCCGTTGGAGGAGAAGGCCTTCCCTATCTTAATGGGGACCTGCTTGAAGTGATTCAACGCTTCCGCAAGATGTACACGATTTGATCGACACCGTTCACATCACGGCAACATAATTTGCAAAATATTTACTTTCAGGGGATGTGATTTCCTCCGGCAAAGCCCTACGCTGGCCTCACGATCATCGGACGAGAGGCAATGGAGGTTATTGACCATGGCACAGGGCATTGGCGGAAGCAAGGGCGGTGGGGGCAAGGACCCCAAGGCGAAGATCGGCCAGATGTTGACCAAGATCAAGGCGAGCACGGCGAAGAAATCCAGCAAGAACGCCCAGCAGTCGTGCGGCTCCATGATGAGCGGCATGGCCAACTGCGCGAAGGGCCGTTGCTGCGGCTAAAAACCTTCAGGCTGCAAAAGAGCTCCCCGACCCGGTCTAACCACGGGGGGCGTACCCCCTGAACCTGGCAGGAGGCGCGTTGCATGCAGATGCTGGTGGGGCCCGAGATTTCCGTCGTTCCAGCGGGAGTCGAGCATTACGAGGCGATTCTCGAAGCGGTCAAGACCATTCCCTTCACAGTAAGCCCGCTCCGTCCCTGGAGCCTGGAAGACGTGCGGAGCTGGCTGGTCGCACTGGTGCAAACGCGGTGGAAATTCATCGTCGAACAGCCCCAGTTCGAAACCCTGATCGCCTGGGACGGCCGCAAGGTGCACGGCTGGATCGTCTTGCAGCACGGCACCGAGGAAGGCGCCACCGGCGATCCGCAGACGACCATCGTGCCGCCGTCACACGTGTCCACGCCAGCGCTTCTTGAGGAAGCCACCCGGCGGGCCCGCGCGCACGGATCCCGTGTGTTGACCGGGAATATCTTGACCAACGACGAGCTGCAAAACGCAACCTATCGCGAAAATGGCATGGTCGCGGAATTTCAGCGCATCGTGCTGTCCCTGAAAGAATACGGACGCGACTCGCTGAAGCAGCGCGCGTTCGAGCGGGCCTCGCGCTCGGTGGCCGTGCGCCGCGCGGAATACTCTGACCAACTGACGCTGCTGCGGCTGGCCACCGAATGCGTCAACCTCATGTTCCACGCCAGCCGCAGCGACCAGGACGTGGAGCGCATCCAGACGCGTTTCATCGAATCGTACGCCACGCTCAACGTCGAAGACGAAAAGAGCCACGTGTGGATCGCGGAAACCGCGGAGGGGGATCCCTGCGCCGCGCTGCAGATCGATCCGCGCCGCGATCATCTCCTGGACGGCACGTGGCAGGCATACATCAGCGACATCTCCGTGAGCCCCGAATACTGGGGACGCGCGGCCGGCGTGGCCCTGGTGGCGCGGGCCATTCCCGTCCTCCAGGAAATGGGCATCACCTATCTCGCCGGCGACATCAGCACCACCAACGAGCGGGTGTGGTCGCTATCCCAGAAATTCGGCTTTCACGTCGAGAGCTACCACTACGTGAAAATTCTGGAGGATCAGCCATGAGCTTCTCACTGAGCCATGTTCTCACCCAGGGCCAGGAGTGCCCGACCTGCGGTGAGGAGAACGACGCGCACGCGCGCCACTGCGATGCATGCGGTCTTTCGTTCGACGCCCACGAGGAAGCGCAGCAAATTTCGATTGCACCCTCGGTGACCGCGGCTCAGCCCGAACTGGAGTTGGGGCCGCTCACTGAGGAGCAGCAGAAGATCGTCGACCAGATGCGCACCAAGATCCCGCTGGAAAAGGGAGAAAACTACATCCTCTTCAGGCAGGCGTTTGACGGCGCGCAAAAAGGTGAAATCTCCAAGGACAATTACCGCCAGGTCGTGCGCAAGCTGCGCAACATCGGCGAAAACGGCCGCAAGGTGCTCGAGCACGACGTGGTGAGCAAGAAAATCGCCGCCGTCTCAGAGGAGGCGCGGGACGTGCAGGCCCAGATGCTGAGCGGCTTCCGCCAGATTCAGGAAGGCGCGACTCGCATGGAAGCCTGGCTGGTCAGCCACGACACCGACGACTTGATTTTCGGCGCGGAAATGGTGGACGCCGGCTATCACAACATCGACGAGGCGCAAGACCGCGCGCTCGCCATGCATTAGGCACGGGTCGGCGCAGCCGACTTAGTCGTCCGCGGCCTGTTCCTTGGCGTTGCCGCGTGTTTGCCAACACGCCATCAGCGGCGAACGGGAATCCGCACGCCGTCGATAATCACGAAATCCGGCGCCCGCTCCACGCGCGGGTCCGACGCCTCAGAGGAAGGCACGCGCCAGCCGGCGTTTTCCAGGGAAACTACCTGGCCGCTGTCGACAGCAATGAAGCCGCCGTCGGCTGGCGCCGCGCCCACGTGCGGCCGCTCGGCGCGATGGGACCAGGCGCGCTCCCCGATGGTCGTGTCGATGCACCAGACCTGGTGGATCGCGGAATTTCCCACCAGCAGGCTGGATCCGCCGTCGTGCGTGAGGACGGTCGGCGTGTCGGTGTACACCGGCGCTCGCCAGCGAACTTCCCCGTCGTCTGGGGACAGCGCGACGACGTGGCCCTCAGTCAACGCAACGTACAGCGTGCCGTCGGGGCCCTGCGCCGGAGTGCCCAGGATTTTCTGGCGCAAGTCCTTTTCCCAGCGCACTGCGCCGATGCCGGGGTCCAACGCGCGCAAGCGCGTCGGCGGATATCCCTCACCCACGAAGACCGTGCCGTCGTGTCCAACACATGGTGCCGAAGGATTTCCCGGCATCGTCCAGCGCGGCGCGCCGTCAGATTCGAGCGCTTGCAGGCCGTTTGAGGTGCGCACAAGGAGACCGTCGCCACGGAGGGGCAGTGGCGTGTCCGAGTTCAGCCACATCCACTCGGCGCGGCTCCACTTTTCCTCGCCAGTGGCGGCGTCGGCGGCCACCAGCAAGCGGCCGCTCCCGTACACCAGCGTTCCGTCGTCGCCAATCAAGGGCGCGGCAAACGGCCGGTGTCCCTCAAGCCGATAAAATGCCCGCGTGCCATCCGGCCGAAAGGCGGCCCAGTTCTGCAAGTCTCCGCCCGCATATACGGTCCCATCGTCGGCGCGCGCGAGCCAGCGCACCTGACCGTCCATCCACCCGACGTCGCGCGTCTGACCTTCGACGATATGCCGGATGCGTCCATCCGATGTCCCCACGATAACCCCGTCAGGCGCCGCCACGACCGCGGTGGCCACACTCTCCAGCGGCACGCTCCACGCGACCCGCACTTCCTGCGAGCGCGTCTGCAGCGCGCGCATGGCCTCCCGGGTTGAAAGCGGCTCGGGCGGCGCTTTGTAAGGAATCGCGCTCCACGGACGGACGGCCTGAACGTTCACCGCCGCATGGTGGCCGACGCTCGTCAAGCCAGCGTCAAGACAACGTCATATGCCATGGCAGTTGCCCTGAAGCAATTGCCCGCGCCGGTTAACACTTGTGGGCTCCGATCGCTGGCTTCATTCCGCCAGGTGAAGCCACTGGACGGCTAAATGCCCTGAGTCCCCGTCCCGTGAGCGGGTTTGGCCGTCACACGCGGAGGATAATCCCCCGCGTCGGCTGGCCGGTGGCGTCGCGGACCGCGAGGGTGTAGCAGCCGACCTGGCGCCGGTAGCGGGCCGGCGCGGAATCCATTTCGTGATCCGTCTTGAAGTCGATGACCGTCCAGCCCGCGGCCTCTCGGTAGGCGAAATCCGCAATCCCCTCGACGAGCTCCCCGTTTTCCAGGGTGACCGCCAGGGGCACCTCGCGGCGGCACTCCAGCGACGCGGCGGCGGCGCGCAGCAGCGGATGCTTTAGCGCCTCAAGGGCCGTGCTCGTCGCCGCGGCAACCTCGTCTTCCGCGGCGCCCAGCATGCGTCCCACCAGCGCGGCCCGCGCGCCCACCGCCTCGGCGTCCGCATCCAGCGGCACCGCGGCGAGAACCGCGTGCACCAGCGTTCCGAAGCGGGCGCCGCGCGGGCGGCTGGCGGCAAGGTCGGCGGGAATGTCCACATGTTCGAGGCCGACCTCCGGCAGGCTGGCGCCCTCGAACATCCCCGCGTCGCTGGGCGTGCGCACCCGCAGCGACGGGTACGCGCCGTCCTCGCGAACGCTCTTGCGATTCGTCGCCCACGCTTCGTGCGCGTCGATGCCAGCCTGGGACTGCACCCCGCTCTCGTCCACCCGGAGCAACTCGTGCTGTTTCTGGCCCAGGCGATCCTCGACGTCGAGACGCAGCACGCCGGGCGCCCACCACACCACGCGGTGCTCGCCTTTTTGCGGAACGTGCAAGCCGGGCACGACCCCCTGCTGCGAATCGTCAGGACGTTCCAGCACGGTGTCGCCGAAAAATCTGGGACAGCCGGCCGGCGCTCGCTCCAGGGGATGATCGGCGGAGTCCGATTCCGGGTGAAGCGACACGGCAAGCGGCTTGAGCCAGTTGTCGGCGGGCCCATCCCCCACCGCGGCCACCACCAGCAGGTCTTTTGCGCGCGTGGCGGCCACGTAGAGCAAGCGCTCCGCCTCCTCGCGGTCGCGCTGATGCTCCTCGTCCGCGTGCTCGTGAAGCTCCCAGGGCGCGCAGCCGGCCAGGCGGACGGCGCACGTGCCGGAGTCTGTGTCGATCCAGCGGGACGGCTCGCTGAACGCGCCCGACGCGCCCGGATCGCACAAGACGACCACCGGAAACTCCAGGCCCTTCGATTTGTGCACCGTCATGATGCGCACCCCGTCGGTGCCTTCCTCCACGATGGGCGCCTCGCCGGTCTCGCCGCGCGCGGCGTCGTCCTCCAGGCGCATCACAAAGGCGCGGAACGACGTGAGACCGCTCGCCTCCGCGCGCCGCGCCATGTCCATCAGGCGCGTGATGTTGGCCAGCGCCTGCTCGCCGGTGGGCCACACCGCGAAGCCCGCGTGCGCCCGAGTGGCCTCCAGCAGGCGCGCGATGGTGGTGGCCACCGGATGATGATTGCGGCCACGGCTAAGCGTCTTGAGAACCGCGAGCGCGTCGGCCACCTCCTGCAGTGCGGGAGAACATTCGGCCGGCGACTTGCGGTAAGGGTGCAGCGGGCCGACCTCGTGCTTCCAGGTGAGCAGCTGCGCGTCGGAAAGCGCGAACAGCGGGCCGCGCAGCGTGGCGTACACCATCAGCTCCCCGTCGGGCCACTCGATGGCGGTAAGCGCGTTGCGCAGCGCCTCGACCTCCTCGCGGTCGTGAAACGAGGAGCCGCCCAGCAGCACGTGCGGCAGCCCGCGCGCTTCCAGGGCGCGGACGTAGGCGCGCGTCAGGTCCGTGCCGTACGACTTGAAGCGCTTCATCAAGAGGCACACGTCGCGCGCCTGGACCTGGCGCCCTTCGCCAACGGTCCACCCGCTCTCACGCACCAGCCAGTCCACGAAGGCAGCCGCGGCAGCCGGAAAAGACTCGCCGAGTGCAAACGCGGTGACCCCCCGCTTGCCATAGGGGCGCGGCACCGGCAAGGCCACCACGGCGGGCTGCGTGGAGGCCGGGCGATGCGGCCGCAGCGGGACGTACTCCGCCTGCTGGCCGCTCCAATCCGCGAACGCGGCGTTCACCGCGTGCTGGATGTCGGGCAGGCTGCGAAAAGACACCTGCAGGTGCACCAGGCGCGCGCCCGCATCGAGGAGCTGGCGCTTGATGCGCGCGTACAATTGCACGTCCGCGCGGCGAAAACGATAAATCGACTGCTTGGGATCGCCCACCACGAACAATTTTCCGGGGATGGGCCGCACGCGCCGCCAATCCTTTTGCGCGGGATCGTCGGCGGCAAGCAGCATGATCAGCTCGGCCTGCAGCGGATCGGTGTCCTGAAACTCGTCCACGTAGATGTGCGAGAACTGTTTTTGCAGCGCGGCGCGCACCGCCGCCTTGTCGCGCACCAGATCTCGCGCCCGGATCAGCAGATCCAGAAAATCAAGCCAGCCGCCTTTTTCTTTGGCCTTCTCGTAGCGCTCGAGCACCTCCATCAAGTCCTGCTGCAAGTCGCATGCCAGGTCGGCGCCGGCCTGCTGCAAGAATGACTTCAAGTCCGCGTGGAAGGCATCACGCTCGTCAAGCACTTCCTCGCGCCGGAAACCGTGGCGGGCCCACTTCGCCCCCCTCCAGGTCCAGTGGCGCTCGCGGGAGAGCTCGATAAACTGCGCCTCCAGCCCGTCGTAATCGCGATTTCCCCGGGACTTTTCCCGGCGTTCCATCTCCCCGGCGACTCGAGCGATATCGTTGAGCGATTTTCCCAGCGAATCGTCCGCCGCCGCCTGACGCGCGTGCGACGCCAGCGCCTGCAAACGATCGTACAGGGCGTCGATGGCCGCGGCGCGATCAATTGG